>CAXTUO010000351.1:0-4770 GCA_964247175.1 uncultured Acetobacteraceae bacterium
CATCTCGACCAAGTGGGCGGCGATGTTGCCCATCAGCGGCGTGCTGCTGCGCGGCGGCACGCCCATGCCGTCGTGCTCCTCCAGCCATTCATGCGGCCCGCCGCCGTAGGCGAGGTTGCCGCGCAGGGTTTGCCGCCCGTATAGCCCGTTGCCGTCGGCACCCCCCACCGGCATCAGCGGCAGCGGCTCCGTCACGATCATCTCGGCCCGGGCAGCCACCACGGGCACGCGCACGCCCAGGGTGGCCGCGAGCTTGCCGGTCTGCGGCCCCGCCGCCAGCACCAGGTGGTCGCAGCCGAGCCGGCCGCGGTCGGTTTCGACCCCGGTGACGCGGCCACCCTCGACCGCGAAGCCGAGCACCGTGGTATGCTGCAGCACGCGCCCGCCGTGGTCCTGCATGGCCCAGGCATAGCCTTGCACCGTGCGGTGCGGGTTGGCGTGGCCGCCGAAATGGTGCCAGTAGGCGCCGTGCACGTCGCCCGCCAGCGGCACCAGCTCGCGCAGTTGCGCCGCGTCCAGCGTTTCGGTTTGGAAGCCGTAGCGCTCGCCGTTGTGCACCATGCGGCGCGCGTCGGCCCATTGCGCCGCGTCCATGGCGATGCGGATGCGGCCCGGCGAGAACTCGGTGGGGTAGCCCAGCAGTTCGTCCATCTGCGGCCACAGCCGCTGCTCCTCGGCGAACAGCGGGCTGAAGCCGTGGGTGCAGCCGCCGCCGTTGCGGCCCGACGCTTCCCAGGCGACGATGCCCTTGTCGATCACCAGCACGTCCACCCCGGCGCGGGCCAGCCACCAGCCGGCGCTCAGCCCCGTGGCGCCGCCGCCCACGATGACGACGCTGGCGCCGGTGATGTCGGCCGGGTCGGCGGTGCCGGTCACGGCTTCGGCGCCGGGGCTTGGGCCGGGTGAAGCTCCCAAGGGGTCGCGACCTGGCCGGGGATGCCGAACCACACGTCCCAATGCTCGGCCATCTCCGGCGATTCCGGCAGCGTGCCGGCCAAGCCGAGCGGCACCGGGCGCACCGGCGCGCGGAAGGTAGCGAGCGGCACGTCGCCCAGCGCGGTCCCGGCGCCGAGCGCCAGCAGCGCCGCCACCTGCTCGCGGCAGCGGCGGCCCTGGCACAGCCCCATGCCGGCGCGGGTCAGGCGCTTCACCTGGTCGGCGTTCGGCGGCCCTTGGCCGAGCAGGGCCGACAGGTCCGTGCTGTTCCGCATACGCTGCCAGTTCAGGTAGCGCGGCGGGCGGACCTCCAGGATTTCGCGGGCGGTGACCTCCTCGCACTGGCAGACGTGCGCCTCCGCCCCGGGTGCCGCCTCGACCACCGCGCTGCGCACCCAGGCGAGGCGGTAGGCCGAAAGATCAACAGCCGGCTCCTCCGGCGGCGGCAACGTATCGGCGGCATCGGCGGCCCGCGCGGCATGGGCCGCGGCGCGGCGGCCTTCCGCCTCCGCCACCGTGCGGTTCATCGACTTCGCCGCCCACACGCCCGCGCAGTCGCCCACGGCGTAGATGCCCGGCAGCGAGGTCATCTGCGCCGCGTCCACCACCGGCACATGCCCGCCGCGCGCCGGGGAGAATGCCGAGCGGCAGCCGATGGCGTCCAGCAGCTCGATCACCGGAACCGCGCCGATGCCGAGCACGACCGTGTCGCATTCGATTGTCACAGGGTCGCCGGCGACCCGCCGCCCGTCGCCGTCCAGCCGCGCCAGCGCGGCGCCGGTCACGCCGTCTGCCCCGCCCTGCGCCGCGGCGATCACGTGCCGGGTCAGGACCGGGACGCCTGCGAGTTCGTCCAGCAGCGCCGCCGGGCCGACCGGCGCCTCCGCCTGCTCCACGATTGCGGTGATCTCCACCCCGGCCCGGCGCATCGCGACGGCGGCCAGCAGCGCCTCCGCCAAAGTGCCGAGGACCACTGCCCGCCGCGCGTCGAGCGCGCCCAAGCGCGCCAGCCGTTCGGCCGCGGTCGCCCCCATGACGCCCGGCAAATGCCATCCGGGAAAGGCCAGCCCCATGTCGCGCCGCCCGGCGGCCACGATGACGGACTTGAACCCCAACATCCACGACGCTTCGCCGTCTGACAGCCCGGCGACCTTGCCGGGCAGCCAGCCGACGCTGGGGCCGTTCGCGTACAGCCCCCACGCCACCGTGCCCAGGCGCACGTCCACGCCGGCCTCCATGGCCTCGGCCAGCGCCGGCTCGGCGTCGAGCATCGCTTCCGTCATGGCGGTGCGGTTGCGCACGGCGCCGCTCATGCGTTGGCCGAAATGCAGCGGCACGTCGTCGCCCATGGTTTCCGGGGCGACCGGGTTCTCATCGACCAGCACCACGGACAGGCCGTGCCCCGCGGCGGCGATGGCGGCGGCAAGCCCGGCCGGCCCGGCGCCGACCACCAGAAGGTCGGTATGCTCGTTGACTGACAGCCGGGCGTTGGCGGTGGAACGCGGGTCGATCACGCGCGGTGTCATGGCGGGGGCATGCTCCGGGATGAAAGGTTTCGGCTAAGCCGCAACGGCCGCGTGGCTGCGGCTGGCTGCCTGCTCCGGCGGCGGCGGGCCGCCGCGCCGGCCCAACTCTTCCTGCGGCAGGTGGCAGCGGATCGCGTGGCCGGTGTCGGTGTGCAGCGTGGGTTCGGTGGTCTCGCAGACCGCGCCGATCTTGCGCGGGCAGCGGCTGTTGAACACGCAGCCCGGCGGCGGCGCCAGCGGGCTTGGCATCTCGCCGCCGAGGCGGATGCGGTTCTTGCCGCCGCCGTGCTGGCCGGCCAGGTCCGGTACGGCGGACAGCAGCGCCTCCGTGTAAGGGTGGTGCGGGCCGTTGAACACGTCCTCCGCCGGGCCGATCTCCATGATGCGGCCGAGGTAAAGCACGGCGATGCGGTCGGACAGGTAGCGCACCACGCCGAGGTCATGGCTGATGAACACGTAGCTGACCCCGGCGGTTGATTGCAGGTCGGCCAAGAGGTTCAGGATCGCCGCCTGCACCGACACGTCGAGCGCCGAGGTCGGCTCGTCGCAGATCACCACGCGGGGGTCGCCGGCAAAGGCGCGGGCAATGGCGACGCGCTGCTTCAGCCCGCCGGACAACTGGCGCGGGCGCATCGTCAGGTGCCGGTCCGTCAACCGCACGGCGGACACCAGCGCCGCCAGCCGCTCCGCCCGCTTGCGCCCGAACAGGCCGGCGAGACGGGACAAGGAGCGCTCGATCAGGTGGCGCACGGTGTGGGAGCGGTTCAGCGCGGAGTCCGGGTTCTGGAAGACGATCTGCAACGCCTTCTGGTCGGCGCGGGAGCGGCGCTTGGCCTGGCCCGCCACCTGCTGCCCGTCGAGCTCGATGGTGCCGCCAGGGTCCGGCGTGGTGAGGCCCAGCAGCAGCCGGGCCAGCGTCGTCTTGCCGCTGCCGGACTCGCCCACCAGCCCCAGCGTTTCCCCGGCCTGCAGCGTCAACGACACGTCGGAAACGGCACGCAGCGCGTGCGGGCCGACGCGGAACGTCTTTGAAACGCCGCTCACCTGCAAAGCCGGCCGTGCGTCGCTGGGCGCGGCCGGTGGGGCAGGGACGGCGGCCTCCGGCCCGGCCCGGCGCAAGGTGGTGGCGCGGTCGGTGTGGTGGCAGCGCGCCATCTGGCCGCCGATCCGGACGGGCGGGGGCACCACCGTGCGGCAAAGCGCGTCGGCGAAGTCGCAGCGCGGCGCGAACACGCAGCCCGTCCGGATGCCGCCGAGCGGGGGCAGGAAGCCCGGGATGGTGTCGAGCCGCCCATCCGACTTGCGCCGCCCTGCCGCCGGCAGGCAGCGCAGCAGCCGCATGGTGTAAGGGTGCAGCGGGCGGGCCAGAAGCTCGGCGCCGGGTCCTTCCTCCACCAGGCTGCCGGCATACAGCACGCCGATGCGGTCGCACATGCGCTCGATGATCGCGAGGTTGTGGCTGATGAACAGGACGGAGGTGGCGAACTCCGCTTTCAGCGCCACGATCAGGTCCAGCACCTCGGCTTCCACCGTGGCGTCGAGGCCGGTGGTGGGTTCATCCAGCACCAGCAGCGCCGGGTTCTTGGCCAGCGCCATGGCGATGACGACGCGCTGCTGCATCCCGCCGGACAACTGGTGCGGGAGGGCGGTCATGACGCGCCCCGTGCCGGGGATGCGGACGCGGGCCAGCATCGCCTCCGCCCGGGCCAGCGCGTCGGCGCGGCGGGCGCCAACCGCTTCGTACACCTCGGCGATCTGCCGCCCCACCGTCATCGACGGGTTGAGCGCGCGTCCGGGGTCCTGATAGACCATCGACACCTTGGTGAGCCGGAGCTGCCGCAGCCCGGCGGGGTCGAGGTTCGTGATGTCCTGCCCGTCCACCAGCACCCGGCCGCCGCGGATCGCGCCGTTGCGCGCCAGCGCCCGCAGCGCGGCAAAGGCGGCGGTGGACTTGCCGCAGCCGCTTTCCCCGACCAGCCCGTAGGTTTCGCCGGGTGCTATGGCGAACGACACGCCGCGCAGCACGGGCTGTTCGACGCCTCCCGTCCGGTAGGCCACGGTGAGATCGCGCAATTCCAGCGCTGGCATGTTCTCCGGCGCGGTCATTCCAGCACCGCCTGCACGCCGTCCGCCACTAGGTTCACGCCGACCACCAGCGAGGCCGTGGCGGCGGCGGCGAAGCCCACCGTCCACCAGTAGCCGCCGGTCATCATGCCGTAGTTCTCCGAGATGGCGAGGCCCCAATCCGCGGACGGCGGCTGGATGCCGAAGCCGAGGAAGCTGAGCGACGCCACGGTGAAGATCGCGT
>CAXTUO010000352.1:0-4769 GCA_964247175.1 uncultured Acetobacteraceae bacterium
CCCCGGTGCCGGCCCGCGCCGCCCGCGCCTTCCCGGAACTCGTGCTGCTCCAGCAGGAGGGGGAACCGGGCTTCCGTCACCTCGACGCTGCCGAACTTGATGCCGCCGACCGAGTGCCATTCCCCCGCCGCCGCCCAGCCCGCCCCGGCGGAGGACGCGCCGCCGCCGGGCCGGGCGTGGAACAGGTGCCAGATGAAGCGCCGCCCGCTGCGCGGGTCCCGGCCGGTCAGCGCCAGGCGAAAACGCCGGCCCCAGCCGCCCATCGCCCGGTCCGGGCAAGCGGCGGACAGGGCGTCGATGACCGCTTCCACGATCTCGTTGGAGCAATGGCTGGTGCAGAGCGTGACCGGCGCGCCTTCCCGCGCCCAAACAACCGTGCCCTCCCGCGCGACCACCCGCAGCGGGCGGAACGCGCCGTCGTTGCGGGCGCAGCCGGGGTCCAGGAGGTAGGCGAAGGCGATCGCCACGGCCGACTGCATGTTGGCGTGGGAGGAGTTGACGAAACCCGCCACCTGCGGGTCCGACCCGGTCAGGTCCACGGTGACATCGCTGCCGGCCACCGTCACGCGGGCGCGGATGGCGATGTCCTCCGCCCCATGCCCGTCGTCGTCCAGCAGCGCCACGCCGTCATACGCGCCGTCCCGCCAACCCGCCACGATGCCGCGGGCGTGGCGCTCGGCCGCGTCCAGCATGGCGTCCACGGCGGTGCGCAGCACGTCGGGGCCGACGTCCTCCAGCACGGCGGCCAGCCGCGCGATGCCCAGCCGCGCCGCGCCCAGCATGGCCGCGAGGTCGCCGCGGAAGTCCCGGGGGTTGCGGGTGTTGGCGGCCAGCATGCCCACCAGGTCGTCCCGCACCGCACCGCCCTCCGTCAGCCGGATCGGCGGCACGCGCAGGCCTTCCTGCCAGATGTCAGTGGCCGCCGGGTTGTAGCCGCCGTGGGTGGAGCCGCCGATGTCGCTCTGGTGCCCGCGCACCACCGACCAGAACCGCAGCGCGCCGCCCGCGTCGAACACCGGCGCCAGCGCCGTCAGGTCCGGCAGGTGGCTGCCGCCGTGGTAAGGGTCGTTCAGCAGGAACAGGTCGCCCGGCGCCGGGTCCGGGAACGCCGCCGCCACGGCGCGCGCCGCCCAGGGCATCGCGCCCACGTGCACGGGGATGTGGTCCGCCTGCGCCACCAGCCGGCACCCGGCATCCACGATTGCGATGGAGAAGTCGCGGGAGGAGTTGAGGATCTGCGAGTAGGACGTGCGGAGCATCGCCTCGCCCATCTCCTCGGCGATGGCGTCCAGCCGGCTTTGCAGCACGGCCACGGTGACGGGGTCGGCCCCCACGCCGGCCGGGATCACGACGGCAGGCCCGTCAGCGCGTCGTCAACCGCGGCGCCGAGCCGGTCCACGATCAGCGCGATCTCCTCGGCGGACGCGATGTAAGGCGGCGCCAGCAGGACATGGTCGCCGCGCACGCCGTCCACGGTGCCGCCGCCGGGGTAGCAAGCCAGGCCGCGGGCGAGTGCGGCCTCCTTGATGCGGAGGTTCAGCTTGTGCACGGGGTCGAAGGGCGTCTTGCCGGCCCGGTCCGCGACCAGCTCCAGCGCCACCAACAGGCCGCGCCCGCGGATGTCGCCGACATGGCGATGGTTGCCGAAGCGGTCCTGCAGCAGCCTTTCCAGCAGCGCGCCGCGCTCGCGCACCCGCTCCAGCAGCCCGTCGCCGCGGATCACCTCCTGCACCGCCAGCGCCGCCGCGCAGGCGACCGGGTGCGCCAGGTAGGTGTGGCCGTGCAGGAAGCCGCCGGAGCCGTCGCGCAGGGCGTCCACCACGCGCCGGTTGGCCAGCACGGCGCCGATGGGCTGGTAGCCGCCGCCCAGGCCCTTCGCGACCGTCTGGATGTCCGGCGCGGCGCCCTCCTGTTCCCAGGCGTGGGTCGTGCCGGTGCGGCCCATGCCGCACATCACCTCGTCCAGGATCAGCAGCGCCCCGTGGCGGTCGCAGACCCGGCGCACGGCCTGGAAGTACCCGGCGGGGGCTGGGACGCAGCCGGCGGTGGCGCCGACCACCGGCTCCGCTATAAAGGCGGCGACGGTCTCGGGGCCGAGGCGCTGGAACTCCGCTTCCAGCTCCGCGGCCAGGCGGGCGGCGTAGTCCGCCTCCGTCTCTTCGTCGCGCTGCCCGCGGTAGGCGAAGGCGGGGCTGACGTGGCTGAAAGCCTGGGACAGCAGGGGCGCATACGGTTCCCGCCGCCCCAAGTTGCCGCTGGCCGCCAGGGCGCCGAGCGTGCTGCCGTGGTAGCTTTGCCGCCGTGCGATGAAGCGGCGGCGCCGGGGCTGCCCGGCTTCCAGGAAATGCTGCCGGGCCAGCTTCAGCGCGGCCTCCATCGCTTCCGACCCGCCCGACACGAAGAAGGCCCAGGCGAGGCCGCCGGGTTCGTGGCCGACCAGCTCCTCCGCCAAGGCCTCCGCGGGTTCGGAGGAGAAGAAGCCGCTATGGGCATAGGCGAGGGCGGCGGCCTGGCGCTGGATGGCCTCCACCACCCGGGGATGGCCGTGCCCCAGGCAGCTCACGGCGGCGCCGCCGGAAGCGTCCAGCACTCGCGCGCCGTCCGCCATGTGCAGCCAGGCGCCCTGGCCGCCGACGGCCACCGGGGGCGCCGGGCCGCGCAGGGCGCGGTGCAGGACGCGGCTGGGCCGGGTCATGGCGCAGGCTCCGGGATGGGGAAACGTGAGAACAGGCAGGGGGTCGGGCATGGCGCAAACGTTGCGTTGGAAAGAGCGTGGATGCAACGCTTGTCGCGCCGACGCGCGGGCACGGCGCCGGCACTGCGGTCAGGAGGATCGGATGGCCCTGTCTTTCGAGCACGAAGCGTCGGACGAGAGAGTGCCGGACCGTGACGGCAGGCCGATGCGGGCGAACAGCGACATCGCCAGCGCGGTCGCCGAGGCCCGGGCCGCCTACGCCGCACGCCGGCCGCGCAGCCAGGCGCTGCACGAGCAGGCACGGGCGGTGATGCCCGGCGGCAACACCCGTTCCGTCCTGTCCTACAACCCGTTCCCGACGGCGATGGCGCGGGGCGAGGGCTGCCGGCTTTGGGACGTGGACGGGCACGAGTACCTGGACCTGTGCGGCGAGTACACCGCCGGGCTGTTCGGGCACTCGGAGGGGCGCATCCAGGCCGCAATCGTGGCGGCCCTCGGCCGCGGCCTGAACCTGTCGGCGGTGGGCGAGGCGGAGGTCGAGCTGGCCCGCATCCTGTGCGCCCGCTTCCCGTCCATGGAGCTGGTCCGGTTCACCAACAGCGGCACGGAGGCCAACCTCATGGCGCTGACGGCCGCCCGCGCCTTCACCGGACGGCCGGAAGTGCTGGCCTTCCGCGGCGGCTACCACGGCGGCGTGCTGACGTTCCCGGTGTCGGGCGTGAGCGCCGCGACCGCGCCCTTCCCGTTCGTGATGGCCGACTACAACGACGCCGCCGGCGCCCAGGCCCTGATCCGCGGGCACGCGGCCGAGCTCGCGGCGGTGATCGTCGAGCCGATGCTGGGCAGCGGCGGCTGCATTCCCGCCCAGCCCGGCTTCCTGGCGGCGCTGCGGGAAGCGGCGTCGGAAGCGGGCGCCCTGCTGGTGTTCGACGAGGTGATGACCTCCCGCATGAGCGCCGGCGGGCAGCAGGCACGGGCCGGGGTCGTGCCGGACCTCACCACGCTCGGCAAGTACGTGGCGGGCGGCATGAGCTTCGGCGGGTTCGGTGGACGGGCCGATGTCATGGGCCAGTTCGTGGGCGCGCTGCCCCATGCCGGGACGTTCAACAACAACGTGCTGTCCATGGCGGCGGGCCGGGTCGCAATGGGGGAGATCTTCACGGCCGAGGTGGCGGAGAAGCTGTTCCGGCGGGGCGAGGCCATGCGGGCGGCGCTGAACGCGGCCTGCGCGGAGGCCGGGGTGCCGATGCATTTCACCGGGCTTGGCTCCATGGCGGCGCCGCAGTTCCGCCGCGGCCCGGTTGTGCGGCCGCGCGAGCCGACGCCGGAGGAGGAGGGGCTGCGCGAGCTGTTCTTCTTCGACATGCTGGCCGCCAGCCTTTACCTCGCCCGGCGGGGGATGGTCGCGCTGAGCCTGCCGGTCGCGCCGGCCGACCTCCATCGCTTCGTGGCGGCGGTCACGGAGTTCGTGCAAGGCCGGGGGCCGCTGCTGCGCCGCACCCTTTCGGTGAAGGGCTGAGGACGCAGGCTACCGTGCAACCCCCATGTCGTCGAGCGGCGGCAGGCGTCCGGCCCACGGCAGGGCGGCCTCGAATGCCGCCGCCGCCTGCAAGACGCCCAGGTCGTCGAATCGCCGGCCGACGATCTGCAGGCCGATGGGGAAGCCGTCGGAGGTCATGCCGCACGGCACCGTGGCCGCCGGGTTCCAGGCCATGTTGAACGGGTAGGAGAACTCGGCCCAGCCCATCCAGTCCCAGGCGTGGTCCGGCCAATGCGCCGGCCGCAGCCGGTCCGCCGGGAACGCCGCCACCGACACCGTCGGCGTGATGAGGAAATCCCAGTCCTCGAAGAAGCCGTGGATCTCGGCGATGTAGGCGTGCTTGCGCGCCCGCATGGCCTGGTAGTCCGGCATCGTGGTCCCGCCGCCGGCGCGGATGCAGGCGACCAGGCCCGGGTCCATGTCCGCTTCCCACGCCGGCAGCAGCGCCTGCAGCCGGGTCAGGTGCGCCGCCCAGAACTGCCGCGCCAGCGCCGGCCCGGCCGGACCCCAGCCCGGCGCCGCGTCCCGCAGCGT
>CAXTUO010000353.1:0-4766 GCA_964247175.1 uncultured Acetobacteraceae bacterium
GCTGTTATTTGTAGCTGTTCATGTTGATGGGCTTTGTTCAGGCGCGGCGACTCATATGATCGAGGATACGTTTCGACCGCCCTGAGTCGCTGCGTCGCGATTTTTCTCGCAGGATCGGAGTGATCTGCCCAAAAATAGCAGATCAATAATATGCCTGTCGAAAGACTTGCTTGTTCCAGTCCCTGCATGTTGGCAGGCTTGCTGCTCGTGACTCTTTTTAGAAGCATTGGCAACAATCCAAATGTGATAGCCGCAGCCACTGCCAACCCGCACCACGTTTGATGCCCTACTGTTCGCGCCGGATCACAAATTTCCCGGCCCGGCAATCACAAATTATAGATAAATCTCAACCTCTCAGAGAGTTGATCTCCTCGCTCGCAGATTTTTGTGGGTTGGCCCGGCTACGCGGCGCTTCCTGTCATCCGGACAAGGAGACTGCCCTTTGACTTCCTACGGCTCGAGTTCTCATTCAGATCTGCATTTGGAAACACCGGACCTCCCTCGAGCTTTGACGGCCCGGCAGGAAGCCGGGACCGTTCGGGCCTCCATCGTCATCCCAGCGTTCAACGCCGAATCCACGATTGAACAGGCGATTGAGTCCGCTCGCCGGCAAACCGAGCAAAGGCTGGAAATCATAGTGGTTGATGACGCATCCAGCGACCGAACCCCGGCGATTGTCGCGGAAATGGCCAAATCGGACGCGCGCATCAAGTTGCTGAGCCAGCCAGCGAACACCGGGCCCGCAGCCGCACGCAACCGCGGCATTGCGGCGGCCAAGGGTGACTGGATCGCGCTGCTCGACGCTGACGATAGCTACTTACCAGAGCGCCTTGAAAAACTGCTCGAGTTGGCCGACCGAGTGGACGCCGACATGGTTGCCGACAACATTCTGCTTTGCACCACGGACGATCAGACGGAGGGCGCAGCGATGATCCCGCCTGCGCTGCTGTCCCAACCGGCGGAGTTGACCACCGCCGAATTCATTGCACGCAACATCGGGTCACCAAAGACGCCCCGCGTCAGCTACGGGTTCCTGAAACCTTTGCTCAGGGCGGATTTCCTTCGTGAGAAGCAGATCGCCTACGACGAACGGAACCGATTTGCCGAAGATTTCATGCTGTATGTCCGCTGCCTCACCAATGGCGCCCGCTGGTGGCTACTGCCTGAGACGATGTATTGCTATGCGATCACTCCTGGGTCGCTCACCGAACAGCAAAGTTCACATGACCTAATGCGCGTCCGGCAGATGGAGGCCGACCTGCTGGCCAATCCAGAAATCATGCAGAACCCGGTTCTTGTCAAAGCAATCCATCGCCACAAAACGGTGGTGGACCGCTGCTACTACTATCGCGCATTCACTGATGCGATCAAAGGCCGGCACTTGCGCCGTGCGGCGGGTCTGTTGATCGACAGCCGGAGGAGCGCCCAACTGATCGCCCAAGAAATGACCCGGCAAATGCCTACCATCCTGGGCAAGGCGTTGCGCGGCGGCTACCTCTCGCACGGGTGACACTCGGTTGGCTCACGCGGCCCCCTCCTGCATCGGCGACCCCGTGCAGGGCCGGCAAAGCGCGGTTCGGACCGGATCGGATTCGTACAGGACGGGCAGTTTCGAATGGCTTGGGCACAGCGGCTGCAACGCAGCCTGCACGATGGCGCGGCCGGTGAGCCATGCCGCCTGACGGGCATGTCCAACAAGGCAACCAAACCACAACCAGGGCCGCGCGCCAGGAAAACGTGCTGGACAAGCGGTCCGAACTCCAATCGGAACGGCTGTTGTCAATGCCGGATGCAAGGGATAACGATGGAACTGCCTAAGTTCAAGGGAGGTCCAAACAACATGAAACCGTTGATTCTAGCATGCGTGCTTGCAGTGCCATTCAGCTCGGCCATGGCGAAAACCTTGCCGACCGTCGCAGTGTTCGATTTCGCCTTGACCAACACCTCGCCTGTCCCTTCCACGCCAGAAGAGCTGGCGCGGCTTCAGCGTCTGGATCAGCAGTTGAAGGCCGGGCTGGGTGACCACTTCCAGGTGGTCGATGTCAGCCCGGTGCGGGACCGGTTGTCCGGCGTGGACTCGATCCGAGGATGCAACGGTTGCGAGCTTGACCTGGCGCGCCAGCTCGGCGCCGAGCAGGTCGCATACGGTTGGGTGCAGAAGGTCAGCAACCTGATCCTGAACGTCAACCTCGTGGTGGAGGAGGCCAGCACCGGGCGGACCCTGCGTGCCGAAAGCGTCGATATCCGCGGCAACACGGACGAATCCTGGAGCCGCGGCCTGCGCTACCTGCTGAACGAGCGCATGTTCCGCGGCGAGTGACGGCCGCAGGCACCGCCGCGCGCCATCCATCGAAACCGCCCGGCGGCGCTCAACAACGTTGCCAAAAGTCCTGGGATGCTCATAGTAAACAATTGATGCTGTCGAACGGGGCAGCAAGCGCGCCAACAGGCCCGAAGAGGCACTGAAAGCAACCGAGGGAGGCTATGACGCGACAGATCCTTTGCCTGGTCCTGCTGGGTCTGGCCGTTCCGGCCTATGCGCAGGTGGGCCCCCAAGCGGAAGCGCCGGACGGCGCGACGCTGTTCCGCCGCCAGTGCGGCACCTGCCATTCGCTCGTTGCCGGAGAGGTGCGGCAGGGGCCGAACCTGGCGGGCGTTTATGGCCGCAAGGCCGGCACCGTGCCGGGCTTCAAATACTCCGCCGGCTTTGCCGATGCGGACTGGACGTGGGACGAGGCGCACCTCGACCCTTACCTCACCAACCCGCAAGCGGTGATCAAGGGTGGCGTCATGGGCTATCGCCAGTCGAAGCCGGAGGTGCGCCAAGCCATCATCGCCTACCTCAAGGAGCAGCACTGATGGCCAAGCCGATCCATTCGATGATCCGCGTGCTGGACGAGGACCGGGCCGTGACGTTCTACCGCGCCGCCATGGGCCTGGAAACCGTTGACCGCTATCCGTTCGACAGCTTCACCCTGATCTACATGCGCGACCCGGCGTCCACCTTTGAGCTGGAGCTGACGGTCAACCATGGCCGCACCGAGCCGTACAGCCTCGGCGACGGCTACGGCCACCTCGCCGTCGCGGTCGATGACCTCGACGCGGCGCGGGCGAAGATGGAGGCCGCCGGCGGGGCGCCCGGCCCGGTCCGCGAGCTGCAGCGGGACGGCGCGCTGCTCGGGCGCTTCTTCTTCATCAAGGACCCTGACGGCTACAGCATCGAGGTGCTGCAGCGGCATGGGCGCTTCGGCTGAGCGAATCAAAAAACGGAGGACACAATCCATGAGAGAGATCGACCGCCGCACGCAATGGAGCCGGCGCGGCTTCCTGCGCAGCACCGGCGCCGCCGTGCCTGCCGCCGCCATCGCCGGCACGGCCATCAGCGCCGGCGCGGCCTGGGCGCAGGACGCCAAGGCCATCGCCCCGCACGCCATGGCGACGCTGGTCAAGGCGGCCCGCGACATCTTCCCGCACGACCACATCGGCGACGTGTTCTACGTCCGCGCAGTGACGCCCTGGGATGCCAAGGCCGGCAAGGACGACGCGGTCAAGGCGATGCTGACGGACGGCATCGCCCGCCTTGATGGGGACGCGCAGGACGCCCACGGCACCAACTACCTGGGCGTTGGGTGGGAGTCCGACCGGGTGGCGCTGCTGCGCGGGATCGAGCACACGAACTTCTTCCGCACGCTGCGCAAGGACCTGGTGGTGTCGCTCTACAACCAACCGGAGATCTGGCCGAAGTTCGGCTATGAGGGGTCCTCCGCCGAGTACGGCGGCTACCTGGCCCGCGGCTTCGACGACATCAACTGGCTGCCGACGGCCTGAAGGGAGGAAGCGCGCGATGGCACAATTCGACCTGAACGACGACAGCTTGGTGGTCATCGTCGGCTCCGGCGCCGGAGGCGGCACCCTCGGCAACGAGCTGGCGCAGAAAGGCGTCAAGGTGGTGATCCTGGAGGCCGGGGACCGCTACGAGCAAGCGGACTTCGTCAACGACGAGTGGGCGAGCTTCGCCCAGCTCGCCTGGAAGGACATGCGGACGACCTCCGGCACCTGGCGCGTCGGCAAGGACTTCCCGAACCTGCCGGCCTGGGTGGTGAAGGCGGTCGGCGGCTCCACCGTGCACTGGGCCGGCGCCAGCCTGCGGTTCGAGGAGCACGAGTTCAAGGTCCGCTCGACCTACGGCGCCCTGCCCGGCGCCAACCTGCTGGACTGGCCGATCAGCCTCGCCGAGCTCGCGCCCTACTACGCGAAGGCCGAGGACAAGATGGGCGTGACCCGCACCAACGGCATCCCCGGGCTGCCCGGCAACAACAACTTCCGCGTCATGGAAGCCGGCGCCAGGAAGATCGGCTACACGCAGGTGCACACCGGCCGCATGGCGATCAACAGCCAGCCGCGCGACGGGCGCGGCGCCTGCCAGCAGATCGGCTTCTGCTTCCAAGGCTGCAAATCCGGCGCCAAGTGGTCCACGCTATACACGGAGATCCCCAAGGGCGAGGACACCGGCAACTTGGAAGTGCGGCCGAACAGCCACGTCGTGAAGATCGAGCACGACGCCGCGGGCAAGGTCACGGGCGTCGTCTATGCCAGCCCGGACGGCGCGATGCACCGGCAAAAGGCGCGCGTGGTCGCGGTCGCCGGCAACTCCATCGAAAGCCCGCGCCTGCTGCTCAACAGCGCGTCCAACCTGTTCCCGGACGGCCTCGCCAACAGCAGCGGCCAGGTCGGGCGCAACTACATGCGGCACATGACCGGCAACG
>CAXTUO010000354.1:0-4758 GCA_964247175.1 uncultured Acetobacteraceae bacterium
AGCACGGGACTTTTAATCTTGTGGTCGTGGGTTCGAGTCCCACCGGGCCCACCATGCCGTCCAGTTGAAACCAGCTGCTCGCCCGGTTCAGCGCCCTCCCTCCAGCAAGTCGTCGAGCGTTACGGCGCAGGCTGGATCGACTGTCAGCGGGGGCTGGCCATCCATCGTCTCGGGCAACAGGCTCAGTGCCTTGCGGTAAAGCCCGTCCATGTCGATGCGCTGCCGCATGGAAGGCGTAAAGGCTTCAGCCGCGTCGATGCGGAAGCGGCGTGCCTCGACGTTCCAATGCGGCACGTCGCGGGATTGCGGCCACGCCTTGCACTTGAGATCGTGCTCAAGCGCCCGCGTCAGCAGGGACCGGACTGCGGATAGCTGGCTGCGGCCCACGCTCTCGACTTCCTCGATGATGTTGGCCCAATCGGGCGCTTCATTGCCCGGCTTGCCAGCCGCGTGCTGGCGGAGCAGTCGCGCCTGGTGCTCGGACCATTCAAGCACGTCGGCGTCGTACAGATCGCTCATCCACAGCCTTTCCTGCCGCGGCATTACGCCGCTTCGTTGAAGAACTCCGCATACCCGAACAGCCCCGGCGACCCCCCGGTGTGCAGGAACACCACGTTCTCCCCCGGCGAAAAGGCGCCCCGGCGGATCAGGTCGATCAGCCCGGCCATGCCCTTCCCGGAATACACGGGGTCCAGGAAAATCCCTTCAAGCCGCGCCAGCATCCGCACCGCCTCCGCCATGCCGGGCGTCGGCACGCCGTAGCCGCCGCCCACGTAGTCGCAATTGGCTTCGACCGCCTCCGCCGGGACCGGGCGGCCCACGCCCATGTGCGCCGCCGTCGCCTGCGCCAAGCGCAGCACGTTCGCTTCCTGCGTCGGCTTCGGGGCGCGGACGCCGATGCCCAGCACGCGGACCGGGCTGCTCAAGGCGTGCAGCCCGGCCACCAGCCCGGCTTGCGTGCCCGCACTGCCGGTCGCATGCACCAGGCGGTCGATGCGCAAGCCGAGTTCGTTGGCCTGCGTCACCAATTCCAACGCGACCGCGGCATAGCCCAGGGCGCCAATGGCGTTCGAGCCGCCGCCAGGGATCAAGTAGGGCTTGGCGCCGGCTGCGGCCAGCCGGGCGCCGACCGCCTCGATGGCGGCCTGCATGTCGGTGCCGCCGGGCCGGTACTCGAGAGTGCAGCCCAGCAGGCGGTCCAGCAGCACGTTGCCGCTGCCGAGGTAGGCGCCGTCGTTTGTCTCGATCCGGTGCTCCAGGACGGCGGTGCAGGCCAGGCCGAGCTTGGCGGCCACCGCGGCGGTCTGGCGCACGTGGTTGGACTGCACGGCGCCTTGCGTGACCAGGTGGTCGGCGCCCTGGGCCAGCGCGTCGCCCACCAGGAACTCCAGCTTGCGCACCTTGTTGCCGCCCAGCCCCATGCCGGTCAGGTCGTCCCGCTTCATCCAGATCTGTGGCCCGCCCAACGCTTCCGTGAGCCGCGGCAGCGGCTCCAGCGGGGTGGGTGCTTGGCACAGCTGGGTGCGGGGGAAGGCGGCAAGGTTCATCGACGTTCTCCGTCCGCCCGGCGAGCAGCCGGCCCGGACGGACCCTTGCAGACCGGGCCTGTGAAATCAACATAACGGTTCAACCTGCCGGGAAGCGGCAGGCGCCGATGCCCGGCACGCGCACTGGGCACTCTCACGGAGGGCGTTGCCTTGCTTATCAAGACCATTCGCGGCTGGGAACTACCGGAACGGGACGCAACGCCGGAGTCGCTGATGCTGGGGCGGCGCCGCGTGCTGGCCGGAGCGGCGGGCGCTGTCCTGCTCGCGACGCCCCTTGCCGCCCAGGCGCAAGGGGCGCCGCGCAACGGGAAGTATGACGCCGGCCGGGAGCTGACGGCCGAGCGGGACGCGACGACCTACAACAACTTCTATGAGTTCGGCACGGACAAGTCGATCTCGCGCGCCGCGCAGCGGCTGCCGGTGTCGCCGTGGTCCATCAGGTTCGAGGGCATGGTCGGCACGCCGCGGACGGTGGACTTCGATGACGTCATGAAGAAGGTGCAGCTTGAGGAGCGCGTGTATCGGCACCGCTGCGTCGAGGGCTGGGCGATGACCGTCCCCTGGACCGGCTTCCCGATGCGGGACCTGGTCAGCCTGGCCGGTCCGGCCGCAGGCGCCCGCTATGTCGTGATGGAAACCCTGGCCGATCCCAAGACGATGCCGGGCCTGCGCCTTCCCAGCTTCGAGTGGCCCTATGTCGAAGGCGTGACCATGGCGGAAGCGAACAACGACCTTGCTTTCATCGCGACCGGTCTTTATGGCAAGACGCTGCCGAAGCAGAACGGCGCGCCGCTCCGCTTGGTGCTCCCTTGGAAGTATGGGTTCAAGTCGGTGAAGTCGATTGTGAAGATGACCTTTACCGACAAGCGCCCGGTGACCTTCTGGGAGGGCATCCAGCCCCAGGAATACGGCTTCTGGGCCAACGTGAACCCCGAGGTGCCGCATCCGCGTTGGAGCCAGGCCACCGAGCGGCTGCTTGGAAACGACCAGCGCGTGCCGACCCGCATCTACAACGGTTATGGCGAGTTCGTGGCCGCGCTGTATTCTGGGATGCCGAACGAAAAGCTGTTCGTATGATCGCATCACGCATCTTCGCTGCTTTGGCTGCGCTGTTCTTGGTCGCTGCGGTCGCCATCGCCGCGCTGACGCCGTTCGGCATGACGCTCGGGCAGGGCTTGATGCTGATGGATGGCACCTGGCTCAATTGGATACAGCAGCAGAGTCCGGCCTGGAGCTGGACCTGGCTTGAGCTGCCGTTCCTGTTGCGGCCGCTTTGGCTGATCCCGGCGGGGGTCGGCCTGATCTGCGCCGGCGCCGCCGCCTCGCTCAACTTCGGCCGTGCGTCGCCGTCGCGTCGGAAACGGAGCTGAGCAGCCGCCGCGCCGTGTCGATGACTCGGTGCGCCTCCCTCCATAGCCCGTAGCGGCCCAGGTCATCGAGCGGGGCGAACAGCGCATCGGTGACGTCGCTGCCAGCCCTGGGCACGCCACCCTGCCAAGCACCGGCGAAGTCCAGGATCGTGTAGTGGTACTGCACGCGCCCTTCCGCATCGCGATGGATGCTGTCCACGTTCGCCGCCAGAATCAGCGGGCCGCAGGACAGCCCGGTTTCCTCGGCCAGTTCGCGACGCGCGGCGTGCTCCGCCGTTTCGCCGAGGTTCTGCGCGCCGCCGGGCAGGCTCCATTGCCCCATGGCCGGCGGCTTGCCGCGGCGCACCAGCAGCACGGCGCCGGCCGTGGTTGCGCTTGGCGGTTTCAGCAGCACGACGCCGATGCCGACGAGCGGGCGGGTGGGGTATTCGCGTTTGGTCACGTTGCGTCCTCGATGCAGGCAGCGCGGCTTGCCCAAGCCATGCCCCGGACCTTGCCGTAGGCCTTGGGTCAGCGTACCAAAACCAGGCATATGCACAAGAAGGTGCTGAAGCCCGCCGAGGCTGTCGCCCCATGGCACCACCGCAGATCGCTTGCGCCGCCGCCCCAGCCCGGTGATGCTGCGTTCATGGACACGCACGCCTTCGATGCCATCGTCATCGGCGCCGGCATCGCCGGGGCCACCGTTGCCGCCCACCTTTCGGCCGACCGCCGCATCGCGCTGATCGAGGCGGAAGAGGCTGCCGGCTATCACAGCACCGGGCGCTCCGCCGCCATCTGGATTCAGAACTACGGGCCGCCGGACGTGCGGATGCTGACCGGGCTGTCCCGCGGCTTCTTCGAGCATCCGCCCGAGGGCTTCACCGACGCCCCCATCCTGGCGCACCGCCCCGTGGTGTTCCTGGCGCCGCCCGAGCAGCGCGACCATCTCGGCCGCCTGCTCGCCGAGGGTACCGGCCTGCGCGAAGCGTCGCTTGACGAAGTGACGGCATTGGTCCCCGCGCTGCGCCCGGGCTACGCGGTGCAGGCGGCCATCGAGGACGATGCGTTCGACATGGACGTGGCGGCGCTGCACCAGGGCTTCCTGCGCCTGCTGCGCACGCGAAACGGCACCCTGGCGCTGCGCAGCCGCACCGGCCGGATCGAGCGCCGGGCCGGGCTGTGGCATGTGCAGACGAGCGGGGGCGATGCCTTCACCGCCCCGGTCGTGGTCAACGCGGCCGGCGCCTGGGGCGACCACGTTGCGGAGCAGGCCGGGGTGGCGCCGCTTGGCCTGGTGCCCAAGCGCCGCACCGGCGTCGTGATCGACCCGGCACCGTGGCAGGCGACCCGGTGGCCCATGGTGAACGACGTGGACCACACCTGGTACGTCCGGCCGGAAGCCCGCACCAAGCTGATGGTCAGCCCCGCCGACGAGACCGACATGCACCCGCACGACGTGGCGCCGGACGAGCTGGACGTGGCCATCGCCATCGACCGGATGCAGCAGGCGCTCGACATCGAGGTGCGCCGGGTCGAGCATAGCTGGGCGGGCCTGCGCACCTTCACCCCCGACCGCAGCCTGGCCTTCGGCTGGAGCGGCGCGGACGACGGGTTCTTCTGGTGCGTGGGGCAAGGGGGCTATGGCATCCAGACCTCCCCGGCGGCAGGCAAGCTGGTGGCGGACGTGATCGCCGGGCGCGACCCGGGACCGGCCGGTGCGATCCTGCCGGCCATCGACCCGCGCCGCTTCGCGTTTATCTCGGCGGCGTCAAGCCCAGTTTAGCCCCGGTCGCCTGGATCGCCGCCCAGGTTTCCGGCTGCAGCGGCACGCCGTCGCGGAGCCGGGCGGCGCGGGTGCG
>CAXTUO010000355.1:0-4748 GCA_964247175.1 uncultured Acetobacteraceae bacterium
ACAGGCAGGACGACCCTTCCGCCGTCACCCGGTCCGGCGCCGCCCCGTGCAGGCAACCCATCATCAGGTCCGGCAGCAACTGCCCGACGACGTGGCGTACCGCGACCGGGCTGGGCCGCGGCGCGTTCAGGATGCAGCCTTCGGGAATGGACATGCGGAACGGCGCCAGGCTGGCGCTGTTGTTCGGGATGTCGGGCGCGACCACGCACTTGATGCCGAAGCTGGCGTAGGCACGGGTGTAGGCGGCCGGCACGTTGATGCCGCGCCCGGACAGGCCGCTGGTGCCCTCGAAATTGACGGTGATCGCCTCCGCGCCGATCGTCATGCTGGCGGAAAGGCGCACGGGCCGCTCATAACCGTCCGACCAGATTTCCGCGCGATACGTGCCGGCCGGCAGCTTGGCAATCTCGAGAAGCGTCGCGCGGCGGCTGCTGTCCAGGATGAAGGCGGCCAGCGGGTCGATGCTGTCCAGCGCGAACTCCTCCATCATCTGCGTGAGCCGCCGCACCCCGGCGTCGTTGCAGGCGCACAGCGAGTACACGTCGCCTTCCAGCTCCACCGGCAGCCGGGTGCCGGCGCGCAGGAAGTCGAAGAACGTCTCGTTGGGCCGGCCCGCCTCGAAGCATTTGACGATGGGGATGTACAACCCCTCCTCGAACACCGACCGCCCTTCCGGCCCCATGCCGAGGCCGCCCACGTCGATCACGTGCGCCGTGTTGGCGAAGAGTGCTACGAGCCGGCCGCCCTGGAACGCCGGCGTCACCACCGTCAGGTCATGCAGGTGCCCGGTGCCGAGCCACGGGTCGTTGGTGATCAGGTGGTCGCCGGGGCGCAGCGTGTCTGCCGGGAACTTGCGCAGGAAGTGGCCGACGCTTTCCATCATGCTGTTGACGTGGCCCGGCGTGCCCGTCACCGCCTGCGCCAGCATCCGGCCCTGCAGGTCGAAGATGCCGGCGGACAGGTCGCCCGCTTCCCGCACCGTGGTGCTGAAGGCGGTGCGGATCATGGTCTGCGCTTGCTCCTCCACCACCGCCAGCAGCCGGTTCCACATCACCTGGCGCTGGATTTGCTCTAAAACGCTCATGCCGTCTCCCGCACCAGATCGAGGTAGCCGCGCCCATCCACCGTCGCGCGCCAGCCAGGGCCGACCAGGGTGCTGGTTTCGTCCTCGGCGATGATGGCCGGGCCGGGCACGCCCTGGCCCGGCGCGAGCGTCGCACGGTCGTGCACGGCCCAGCCTTTAACTTCGCCCGTCGCGGTGTCCCGCACCTGCTGGGTCCGCGCGCTGCCCGGCACCGCTTTGGCCGCGACCGCGGCGGACGCGGCCTCCGGCACGGTCGCGACGGTCACGGCGTAGCTCATCACCTCCACGTCCGATCCCGGCACCGGGCGGTCGTAGAACCGGGCGTACTCGGCGTCGAAGGCGTTGCGCAGCCCGGCCACCTCGGTCTCGCTCAGCCGGCCCGGCGGCAGCGCCACCGGGATTTCGTGCCCCTGGCCGACGTAGCGCATGTAGGCGAGGCGCGTTTGCCGGGTGGGTGCGCCGAAACCACCCAGCGCCACCACGGCCTCCGCTTCCCGCGCCATGTCGGACAGCAGGGCGTCCACGGCGGCGGCGTCGAAGCGGCCCAGGCGCCCATACAGGCTGCGCACGACTTCGTAGCCCACCGGGGCGCGCAGGAAGCCGATGGCGCTGCCGACGCCGGCGCCGCTCGGCACCAGCACGCGGTTGATGCCCACCTTCTCCGCCACCCGGCAGGCATGGACCGGGCCGCCGCCGCCAAAGGCGATCAGGATGCGCCCGGCGTAGGTCTTGCCGCTCTCGATGGCATGGACGCGGGCGGCGTTGGCCATGTTCTCGTCCACCATCTCGACCACGCCCAGCGCGGCCATGTCCGCCTCGATGCCGAGCGGTGCGCCCACCGCGGCCCGCATCGCGTCCCGCGCCGCGTCCGGGTGGAGCCGCATCGCGCCGCCCGCGAAGCGCCCGGGGTCGTAGCGGCCCAGCAGGAGGTTCGCGTCCGTCACCGCCGGGCGCTCCCCGCCGCGGCCGTAGCAGGCCGGCCCCGGCTCCGCCCCGGCGCTTTCCGGCCCCACGGCGATCAGGCCCAGCGCGTCCACGGCCGCGATGCTGCCGCCGCCCGCGCCGATCTCCACCATCTCGATCACCGGGATGCGCAGCGGGAGGCCCGAGCCGCGCTTGAACCGCCCGACCCGCGCCACCTCGAAGGTGCGGGAGGATTGCGGCTGGCCGTCGTCGATCAGGCAGACCTTGGCGGTGGTGCCGCCCATGTCGAAGCTCAGCACCTCCGACAGGCCGCATTGCCGGGCGATGTCGGCGGCGAAGATCGCGCCGCCAGCCGGGCCGCTTTCCACCAGGCGGATCGGGAAGCGGCAGGCGGTGTCGATGGTGGTCAAGCCCCCGCCCGACAGCATCAGGAACACCGGCGCGCGCAGCCTCATGTCCAGCAGCCCCGCCTGCAGCCGGGCCAGGTAGCCCGCGATCATCGGCTGCACGTAGGCGTTGGCGGCGGCGGTGCTGAACCGCTCCCATTCCCGCATCTCCGGCGACACCTCGGAGGACAGCGACACCGGAAGGTCCGGCAGGGCGTGACCCAGGATGTCGCGCACCCGGCGCTCATGGGCCGGGTTGACGAAGCTGTGCAGGAATCCGACCGCGACGCTTTGCACGGCCTCCCGCCGCAGCACGGGGACCAAGCCCTCCACCGCGGCCTCGTCGAGCGGCAGCAGCACGGCGCCCGTGTTGTCCAGCCGCTCCGGCACCGGCAGGCGCAGATGGCGCGGCACCAGCGGTTCCGGCAAGGTGATGTTGAGGTCGTACTGGTCGTAGCGGCTCTCGTTGCCGAGCGCCAGCACATCGCGAAACCCCTGGGTCGTGACCAGCGCGGTCCGCGCGCCCTTGCGCTCGATGATGGCGTTGGTCGCGAGCGTCGTGCCGTGCACCAGGATGCCGACATCCGCCGGCGTCAGCCCGGCACCGCGCAGGATGCTTGCCACGCCCTCCAGCACCCCGCGCTCCGGCTCCGCCCCGGTGGTCAGGACCTTGGCGGTGCGCCGCCCGCCGCCGTGTTCCAGTGCCAAGTCGGTGAAGGTACCGCCGATATCGACCGCGAGCCGGGCCTGCATGGGAGATGTCTGCATGGCGCCAGGGTGCCGCCCCTTCCGCATCCCGGCAAGCCCGGGCATGGTGGCGCGAAGAACTGGAGGGATCATTCATGACCAAGCACCGCCTGGTTGTCGCGCGGCCCGTGCCGCCGGCCGTGACCGACCGCGCCAGAAACGAGTTCGACGCCGTCCTATCCGACAGCGCCGACATGCCACCCGACGCGGTGGTGGAGGCGCTCGCCGGCCACAAGGCGGAGGCGCTGTTCTTCAGCAGCAACCTCAAGCTCAACGCTGGCCTCATCGCCCGCCTGCCGCCCACCGTGCGCGTGGCCGCGACGTGCAGCGTCGGCTTCGACCACATCGACGTGCCGGCGGCCCGCGCACGGGGCCTCGTCGTCACCAACACGCCGGAGGTGCTGACCGACTGCACCGCCGACCTCGCCTTCATGCTGCTGCTCTGCGCCTGCCGCCGCGCTTGGGAGCATACGGAGGTGATGCGCGCCGGCTGGCGGCGCTCCTTCGGGATGCGGGAGATGCTGGGCATCCAGGCCAGCGGCAAGACCATCGGCATCGTCGGCTTCGGGCGCATCGGCCGGGCGGTGGCGCAGCGCGCCCGCGGCTTCAACATGCGCGTGCTCTACACCGACGTGGCCCGCGCGGCGCCCGAGTTGGAAGGGGGCGCCGAGTACGTGCCATCCTTGCGCGAACTGCTGCCGCGCTGCCAGATCATCTCGCTGCACGCGCCGGGCGGGGCGGCGACGGACAAGCTGATGAACGTCGAGACCATCAGGATGCTGCCGCGCGGCGCCGTGTTGGTGAACGCCGCCCGCGGCACGCTGGTGGACGAGGACGCGCTGATCGACGCGCTGCAATCCGGGCAGTTGTCCGCCGCCGGCCTCGACGTGTTCCGCAAGGAGCCGGACTTCGACACACGGCTCGCCGCGCTGCCCAACGTGTTCCTGACCCCGCACATGGGCAGCGCCACGACCGAAACGCGCAACGCCATGGGGTTCCGGGCGCTCGACAACATCGAGGCCGTGCTCGCCGGCAACCCCGCCATCGACCCGCTGTGGAGCTGACGCGATGACCAAGCCCGTCCTGCTGGTGACCCGGCGCCTGCCGCCCGCCGTCGAAGCCCGCGCGTCCCGCGACTACGAGGCGCGGCTGAACGCGACCGACGCGCCTGTGACCGGCGCCGACATCCTGGCAGGTGCCGAGGGCGCCAGCGCCGTGCTGTGCTGCCCGGCTGAACGGCTCGACGCCGCCACCATCCGCGCGCTGCCCGAGAGCGTCCGGGTGCTCGGCACCTTCAGCGTGGGGTTCGACCACATCGACCTGCCCGCCGCCCGGGAGCGCGGCGTCGCCGTCGTCAACACCCCGGACGTGCTGAGCGTCGCCACCGCCGAGTGCGCCATGCTGCTGATCCTGGCCGCCGCCCGTCGGGCCGGAGAAGGGGAGCGCCTGGTGCGGTCGGGCGGGTGGAAGGGCTGGGCGCCGACTCAGCTGCTGGGCACCGGCGTGTCCGGCCGCCGCCTCGGCATCTTCGGCATGGGCCGCATCGGGCGCGAGCTGGTGCCCATGGCGCGCGGCTTCGGCATGGCGGTGCATTACCGCGACCAGGT
>CAXTUO010000356.1:0-4725 GCA_964247175.1 uncultured Acetobacteraceae bacterium
CCGCCGAACGGCGCGGCGGCTTCGAGTACGGCTGGGTGCGCGGGGCGGGATCGGCCGCGTTCATCGGGGGCAGCGTGGCGGCGGGGCAGGCGGTGGCCTGGACCGGCCTCGGGGTGATCATCTGGCTCAACGCGGCGCTGCTCGCCGTGTCCGCCGCGGCCGCCCTGCGGGTGCCGAACCAGCCGGCCGGGGCGCCGGGCCGCCCCGGCGTGCCAACAGAGCGGGGCAGCCCGATGCGCGACCTGTTGCAGCTGCCGGGGTTCGCCCGCCTCATGCTGGTCGCCGCCCTGGTGGTCGGCAGCCACGCGCTGCATGACGGGTTCGCGGTGATCCGCTGGCGGTCGGCGGGCATCGGGCCGGGCGCCGCGGGCGTCCTGTGGGGCGAGTCGGTCGCGGCGGAGGTGCTCGTGTTCTTCGTGCTGGGCGGCCCCTTGCTCGACCGGCTGGGTCCGGGGGGTGCTGCGATGCTGTGCGCGGGGGCTGGCGCCGTGCGCTGGGCAACGGTGGCGCAAACGGCGGCGCTCCCGGCGATGGCGCTGGTGCAGCCGCTGCACGGCTTCACCTTCGCCCTGATGCACCTCACCTGCGTGCGGATGATCGCGCGCAGCGTGCCGGTGCAGTTGTCCGCCACGGCGCAAGCCTTTTACGGCACCGTCGCGGTGGGCGCGGCGTCCACGGCACTGACCTTCGCCAGCGGCCCGCTGTATGGCAGCCTCGGCGCGTCCGCCTTTTGGGTCATGGCGGCGCTGTGCGCGGCGGCGCTGCCGGCGGCATACGGGCTGCGGGCGTCCAAGCCCCTCCCCGCTCCGGCCGTCGCCGACCCCTGACCGCCCGCCTCAGCCCAGGATGCCCGGCAGGTCCAGCCCTTGCTCCCGCGCGCAGTCCAGCGCCGCCGGGTAGCCCGCATCCGCGTGCCGCATCACGCCGCTGGCCGGGTCGTTCCACAGCACGCGGGCGATGCGGCGGGCGGCGGCCTCCGTCCCGTCGGCCACGATCACCATGCCGGCGTGCTGCGAGAACCCCATGCCCACGCCGCCGCCGTGGTGCAGCGACACCCAGGTGGCGCCGGACGCCGTGTTCAGCAGCGCGTTCAAGAGCGGCCAATCGGACACCGCGTCCGAGCCGTCCCGCATCGCCTCCGTTTCTCGGTTGGGGGACGCGACGGAGCCGCTGTCCAGGTGGTCGCGCCCGATCACCACCGGCGCTTGCAGCTCGCCGCTCGCCACCATGGCGTTGAACGCCAACCCCAGCCGGTGCCGGTCGCCCAGGCCCACCCAGCAGATGCGGGCCGGCAGGCCTTGGAACCGGATGCGGCTGCGCGCCATGTCGAGCCAGTTGTGCAGGGCGGCGTTGTCCGGCAGCAATTCCTTCACTTTCGCATCGGTACGGTAGATGTCCTCCGGGTCGCCGGACAGCGCCGCCCAGCGGAACGGCCCGGTACCTAGGCAGAACAGCGGGCGGATGTAGGCCGGCACGAAGCCCGGCACGTCGAAGGCGTCGGCCACGCCCTCCTCCTTCGCCATCTGCCGGATGTTGTTGCCGTAATCCAGCGTCGGCACGCCCATGCGGTGGAAGGCCAGCATCGCCCGGACGTGCTCGGCCATGGACGCGCGGGCGGCTGCTGCGGTGCCCGCCGGGTCGCGCTCGCGCCGGGCTTCCCATTCCGGCAGGGTCCAGCCGCGCGGCAGGTAGCCGTTCAAGGGGTCGTGCGCGGAGGTCTGGTCCGTCACCACGTCCGGCCGCACGCCGCGCCGCACCAGCTCCGGGAACACCTCGGCCGCGTTGCCCAGGAGGCCCACCGAGACCGGCTTGCCCGCCTGCTTCGCCGCTTCCATCCGCGCCAGCGCCTCGTCCAGGTTGCGCGCTTCCGCATCGAGGTAGCCCGTCCGCAGGCGCATCTCGATCCGGCTCGGCTGGCACTCGACGGCCAGGCAGGACGCGCCGGCCATCGTCGCCGCCAGCGGCTGCGCGCCGCCCATGCCGCCCAGCCCGGCCGTCAGGATCCAGCGCCCGGCGAGGCTTCCGCCGTAATGCTGGCGACCCACTTCCACGAACGTCTCATAGGTGCCCTGGATGATCCCCTGGCTGCCGATGTAGATCCAGGAGCCGGCCGTCATCTGCCCGTACATCATCAGGCCCAGGCGGTCCAACTCGTTGAAATGCTCCCAGGTCGCCCAGCGCGGCACGAGGTTGGAGTTGGCGATCAGCACGCGCGGCGCGTCCGCGTGGGTGCGGAACACGCCCACGGGCTTGCCGGACTGCACCAGCAGCGTGTCCTCGTCTCCCAGCCGGCGCAGGGTTGCAGCGATCTGGTCAAAGCACTCCCAGTTGCGCGCCGCCCGGCCGATGCCGCCATACACCACCAGCTCGCCGGGCCGCTCCGCCACGTCGGGGTCGAGGTTGTTCATCAACATGCGCAGCGGCGCTTCCGTCACCCAGGACCGGGCGGTGAGCGTGCTGCCGCGGTCGGCGCGGACGGTACGGGCGTTGTCGAGGCGGGTCATGGCGGCTCCAATCCGGGCAGCATGTCGCCCGCCGCCGCGGCGGCGATGGCGCCGGATGATACCAGTTTGGTCGCGGCAGCAATGTCCGGGGCGAAGTAGCGGTCGTCCGCGAGGCCCGGCACTTCCCGCCGCAGCGCCGCCCGCACCGCTTCCAGCGCCGGGCTGGAGCGGAGCGGCGCGTGGAAGTCGCAGCCCTGCGCCGCGGCGAGCAGCTCGATCCCCAGCACCGAGGCCACGTTCGCCGCCATCGGCAGCAGCCGCCGGGCCGCGTGCGCCGCCATGGAAACGTGGTCCTCCTGGTTCGCCGAGGTCGGGATGCTGTCCACGCTGGCCGGCGTCGCGCGCTGCTTGTTCTCCGACACCAGGGCGGCGGCGGTGACGTGGGCGATCATGAAGCCGGAGTTGAGGCCCGGCCGCGGCGTGAGGAAGGCGGGCAGGCCGGACAGCGCCGGGTCGATCAGCATGGCCAGGCGCCGCTCGGCGATGGAGCCGATCTCGCACAAGGCGAGCGCGATGATGTCGGCGGCAAAGGCGACCGGCTCCGCGTGGAAGTTGCCGCCGGACAGCGCCTCTTGCGTGTCAGGGAAGATCAGCGGGTTGTCGGTGACGCCGTTGGCCTCCGTGCCAAGTGTCACGGCGGCAAAGCGCAGCAGGTCGAGCGCCGCGCCCATCACCTGCGGCTGGCAGCGGATGCAGTACGGGTCCTGCACCCGGTCGTCGCCCGTCAGGTGCGATTGCCGGATTTCGCTTTCGGCGATCAGCGCGCGCAGAGCCGCCGCCGCGTCGATCTGCCCGCGGTGCCGGCGCAGCGCGTGGATGCGCGGGTCGAACGGCGTGTCGGAACCGCGGGCCGCATCCGTCGCCAGCGCCCCGGTGACGAGGCCCGTGCGCCACAGTGTCTCCGCCTCGAACAGCCCGGCGAGCGCGTAGGCGGCGGAGAACTGGGTGCCGTTCAGCAGCGCCAGCCCTTCCTTCGGCCCCAACACGGCCGGTTGCAGCCCGGCCGCCTCCAGGGCGGCGGCGGCCGGCACCCGCGCCCCGTCCACGAACACCTCGCCCACCCCGATCATCGCCGCCGCCACGTGGGCCAGCGGCGCCAGGTCGCCCGACGCGCCGACCGAACCCTGGTCCGGCACCACCGGCACCAGCCCCCGGGCGAGCATCGCCTCCAGCAGCGCCACCGTGCCCGGCTGCACACCGGACGCGCCCTGCGCCAGGCTGGCGAGCTTGAGGGCCAGCATCAGCCGGGCCACCGGCACCGGCATCGGCGCCCCGACGCCCGCGGCGTGGGACAGCACGATGTTGCGCTGCAGCGCCGCCAGGTCGTCGGCGCCGATGCGGACATGCGCCAGCTTGCCGAAGCCGGTGTTGATGCCGTAGGCCGGAGCGTCGCGCGCCAGGATCGCCCCCACCGCGGCGGCGCTCTCGGCGATCCCGGCTTGCGCCGCGGCGTGCAGCGTCACCGCCGCGCCCCGGTAGATCGCGCGCCAGGCGGCAAGCGGCGTGTCGCCGGGGGTCAAGGTGATCATCGGCCCTCCCAGACCCGGCGGTGCAGCGGGTTGAAGCCGATGCGATACACCAGTTCCGCCAGCGAATCGACGGACCAAATCGCCAGGTCGCACCGCTTGCCGACCTCCAGCGTGCCGACCCGGTCCAGCAGGCCGAGCGCCCGCGCCGCGTCCCGCGTGGCGCCGGCGACGCACTCCTCCACCGTCATGCGGAACAGCGTGGCGCCCATGTTCATGGCGAGCAGCAAGGAGGCGAGCGGCGAGGAGCCGGGGTTGCTGTCGGTGGCCAGCGCCATCGGCACGCCGTGGCGGCGGAACAGCGCCACCGGCGGCGCCTGGGTTTCGCGGAGGAAGTAGAACGCGCCCGGCAACAGCACGGCCACGGTGCCGGCCCGCGCCATGGCGGCGACCCCGTCCTCGTCCGCGTATTCCAAGTGGTCGGCGGACAGCGCGCGGTGTTCCGCGGCCAGGCGCGCGCCGCCGCCATTTGAAAGCTGGTCCGCGTGCAGCTTGACCGGCAGGCCGAAACGCCGGGCGGCGGCGAACACGCGGGCGACCTGTTCCGGGGAAAAAGCGATCCCTTCGCAGAACGCATCAACGGCGTCGGCCAGGCCCTCGGCCGTGACCGCTGGCAGCATCTCGTCGCAGACCCGGGCGATGTAGGCGTCCTTGTCCTCGCTGCCGGGCGGCAGGGCGTGCGCGCCCAGGAAGGT
>CAXTUO010000357.1:0-4724 GCA_964247175.1 uncultured Acetobacteraceae bacterium
GACGCGGCGCCGTTGGGCGCGTGTGCCGCCCCGCGGCCAGGACCGGCTCGACGCGTCGGAGCGCCTGGCGCGGATGGCGCGCCGTCCGCAGGGGATCATTGTCCCGGTTCTCAGCCTATGCGCCGCGTGCGCCCTTTGGCGACTGGGGCCTGGCGTGCCCGGCCCGCTCCCGCACGCTGCCCTGCTCGGCGGCGGCGCGGTGGTGCTCGGTTTCCCGTTGCTGGTCATGGAGCGCATCGTGGCCGCCGTGCCCCGTGCGCGCCTGCCGGAAGCGCCGGCGCTTGAAGCCTTGCTGTTCGTGCCGGCCGTCGCCATCCCGCTTGCCGGGCTGCTGCATATCCTGGTGGGGGCCGGCATGGCCTGGGCGCGCCCGCTCACGGCGCTGGTCGGCATTTACCTGTACGCCGTTGCGGCCGAGCTGGCGGTCCGCGCCCTGGCCAACTGGTTCCTGCCGCCGCCGGCGGCGGCGTGGGCGGCGGTGTCCAGCTTCGCGGTGCTGCTGCTGCGGCCCCGCCGCATCGCCCCGGACGGCCTCGCGTCGCCGGTCCGCGCCCATCTCGGCCTCGATTTCTCCCGGAGCTGGGCGCTCCGCTACGCGCGAACCGCGGCGCTGCCGATGGCGGCCGGCCTGGTCCTGGTCGCCTGGGGCCTTACCGGCGTCGTGCTGCTCGACCTCGACCAGCGCGGGATCTACGAGCGGTTCGGCGCCCCGGCCGCCGTGTGGGCGCCCGGCGCGCACCTCGGCCTGCCGTGGCCGTTCGGCCGGGTCCGCCGGGTGGAGCTGGGCGTCGTGCATTCCGTGGCACTCGGGGACCTGAACGCCATCGAGGATCGCAGCGGCGCGGAGGCCCCAGCCCCTGCCTTTGCCGACCGGCTCTGGGACCGCGCGCACCTGACGGAGGTGTCCTACCTGCTCGCCAGCCTCGGCCACATCCGGCGCGCAAAGCTTCCAGGTGGTCAGCGTGGACATCAAGGCGCTGTTCCGCACGGGCCTCGACGACGCCTCCGCCTTGCGTGCGGCCTACGCCGTCGCGACGCCGGATGCCCTGGTGCGCGCGGAGGCCGGGCGGCTGCTCGCCCGGGTGCTGGCCGGCACGACGCTGGCCGAGATGCTGGGCGACAACCGGGAAACCCTGGCCGAAACCCTCCGGGCATGGCTGCAGGCCGAGCTGGACCGGCTGAACAGCGGCATCGAGCTGGTCGGCATCGTCATCGAGGCGATCCACCCGCCCGTGGCGGCGGCCGAGGCCTACCACAACGTCCAGGCTGCCGAGATCACCGCCCGCACCGCCGTCGCCACCGAACGCGGGCGCGCGCAGGCCTCGGCCGCCACGGCGCGGCAAACCTCGACCGACCTCACCGCCGGCGCCCGCGGCGCCGCGGCGGAAACGGTGGGCCAGGCGCAAACGACGCTGCGGACGTTCACGGCCGATCAGGACGCCGCCCGCGTTGGTGGCCCGGCCTTCCTGCTGGAACGCTACTTCGCCAACCTGTCCCAGGCCCTGGCAAAGTCGCCCTTGGTGATCGTGGACCACCGCCTGCGCGGCGCGGACGCCCCGGTGATCGACCTGCGCTCCTTTGGCGCGCCCGCGGGCCGCCCCGCCGACGACGATTGAGGCCGGACTTCGCATGTTCCACGACCATAGCCACCACGACCACGATCATGACGAGCCGGAGGCGGCCGGGCCGCCCGGCCTGCGCCGCCTGCGGATCGGCGTGCGGTTTGCGTTGGCCGGGCTGGTCGTGGCGGCGGCGGCGTTCGCGTCGGCGTCGGTGATGGTCGGCGCCGGGCAGGCCACCGTGATCACCCGGTTTGGCGACCTGTCGCGCGTGCTGACCCAGCCCGGCCTCGCTTGGAAGCTGCCGACGCCCATCGAGAGCGTCATCCCGGTTGACCTGCGGCTGCGCACCACCTCGACCGGGCTGCAGGACGTGGGCACCAAGGACGGGCTGCGCGTCCTCGTCCAGGCCTACGCCGCCTGGGAGGTGCCGGGCGAGCCTTCGCGCATCCGCCAGTTCCTCCGCGCCGTGCGCAACGAACCCGACGAGGCCGCGCGGCAGCTCCGCAGCCTGGTCGGCGCCGCCCTGCAAGTGACGGCCAGCAGCTTCGAGTTGGCGGACCTCGTGGACACCGACCCCGCGCGCCAACGCCTCCCCGACTTCGAGACCCGGCTGCGCGCCCAGGTCGAGCGGCAGGCGCTGGACACGTACGGGGTGCAGATCCAGCAGGTCGGCATCGACCGGCTCAGCCTGCCGGAGGCGACGCTCGCCGCGACCGTCGCGCGCATGCGGGCGGAGCGGGAGACCGTCGCGGCGGCCCGCACTGCGGAGGGCCTGCGCGCCGCCGCCGAGCTGCGCGCGGAGGCGACGCGCGACGCCCGCATCACCGTGGCCCGCGCCCGCACGGAGGTCGCCGACATCGAAGCCGCGTCCCGGGAGGAAGCAGCCCGGGTGCAGGCCCGCGCCTACCAGGCCGACCCCGGGCTGTATGCGCTGCTGCGCTCCATGGACACGCTGGGCAGCGTCGTCGGCCCGAACACCCGCATGGTGCTGCGCACGGACGCGGCGCCGTTCAACATGCTGATCCAGGGTCCGCCGGGTGCGGCGCCATCGGCGCCGGACGGGCAAACCGTGGGCGCCGCCCGTTGACCGGGCCGGCCGAGCCGGACGGACCCGTAGCGCAGTCGATTGCGATCGGCTTTCGCGTGCTATCGGTTGCCATCGCGCTGCTGGCGGCCGGCTGGGCCACGTCGAACTGGCGGCAGGTGCCGCCGGACAGCCAGGCGGTGGTGCTGCGCTTCGGGCGCATCGTCGGCGTGCAGCAGGCCGGGCTGGCGCTGTCCTGGCCGTCCCCGGCCGGCCAAATCGAGCTGGTGCCGGGCGCGGACCGCCTGCTCACCCTGCGGACGGCGACCACCGCGCGGACGGCGGGACTGCAGGACGTGTTCACCGATGCCAGCGACGTCGCCATTCCCGAAGGCGCCGGCAGCTACCTGACCGGCGATGGCGGCGTCGTGCTGCTCTCGGCCACGGTCGCCTACCAGGTCGCGGACGGCGCGGCCTATTATCTGGCCCAGGCGCATGTCGAGCCGGCGCTGCAGCGGCTGTTCTCCGCCAGCGCCATTGACCTCGCGGCATCGCGGGAGCTGGACGATGTCCTGGTGGCCCGGCCCGACCGCGCCGAGGCGACGCCCTCCCGCAGCCTCGCCCTGGAGAGCCGGCGTCAGGCGCTGCGGGGCGACCTCGTGACGGCGATGAACCGGCGCTTGGCCGACCTCCAAGCGCGCGGGGCGTCGCTCGGAATCGTGGTGGCCCGCATCGACCTGGACGCCGCCCTGCCGCCCGCCGCCAAGATCGCCTTCGACGGCGTGCTGGTCGCGGTGCAGCTTGCCGAGCAGGGCATCGCCGGCGCCCGCACGGAAGCGACCCGCACGCTGCAGGCCGCCGACCGCGAGCGCGACCGGCTGCTGACCACGGCTCAGGCCGGCGCGGAGGAGCGGGTGGGCGAGGCGCGCAGCCGCACCGCGGCCATCGCCGCGATCCAGGCCGGCATGGCGCCCGCGGGCCGCCCCGCCGCCCTGGACCAGCTTTACCGCGACCGGCTGGCGCTGCTGCTGCACAAGGCGGGCCGCTTGACCGCCGTGGACGCGGGCGGCGCCCGGGTGGTCCTGCCCGCGATCTCCCCGCACGGCGTCGGCCCGTGAGCGCCGCCGCCCAGCCCATGGCCGCGGCCCGGACGGCACAGCCCGGCGCCAACCTGCTCGCCTTCGCCGAGCGCGGGATGCTGGCGCTGCGGATCACGCTCGCGATGGCGGCGGCCGGGCTGCTGCTGCTCGCGGTGCTGTGGCAGGCGGCGTTCCCCCAGGAGCGCATGCTGGCCGACCTGGTGGCGGGCGCCGCCGCCCTGCTCGTCGCCGTGCCGGTGGTCGCCTCCGCCTGGCACAGCCTGCGCCATCCCAGCCTGCACGGCGTGACCGACCGGCTGATCTCGGTGGCGCTGATCGCCGCCTGGGCCGGAGGCGACCTGATGACCGCGGCGGTGCTGCCGATCATCATGATCGTCGGCCACGTGCTGGAGGAGCGCAGCCTGCTCGGCTCGCGCGAGGCGATCGGGGCGCTGGGCCGGCTCACCGAGACGCACGCGCGGCGGCTTCGTCCCGACGGCAGCGCCGACAGCGTCGCCACGGCGGATCTGCGCCCAGGCGATCGGATCGAGCTGCTGGCCGGCGGGCGCGTGCCCGTTGATGGCGTCGTGCGCGCGGGCGGGGCGAGCCTCGACATGGCGTCGCTCACCGGGGAAAGCGTGCCGGTGGAGGTCGGCGTCGGCGACACGGCGCTGGCCGGTTCCATCAACACGGACGGGCGGCTGGAGCTTGAGGTCGTCCGGCTGGGCGCGGAAACGACGCTCGGCAAGATCATCGCGTTGATGCGCACCGCCGAGCGGGCCAAGCCGCCGGTGGCCCGGCTGCTGGAGCGCTATGCCGGGCAGTATATGCTGCTGGTGCTGCTGATTGCGGCCGGGACCTGGTTCGGCACCGGCGACACGGCGGCGACGCTGGCGGTGCTGGTCGCGTCCTGCCCCTGCGCCCTGGTGCTGGCGGCGCCGGCCACCTCGATCGCGGCGATCTCGGTGGCGGCGCGCCATGGCATCCTGATCAAGGGGGCGGCGTTCCTGGAGCAGCTGGCGGAGGTCACCTCCGTCGTGTTCGACAAGACCGGCACGC
>CAXTUO010000358.1:0-4712 GCA_964247175.1 uncultured Acetobacteraceae bacterium
GCGCAGCCGCGGCATTGCCTCGCGACGCGAAGGCTTGCACCATGCTGCACAAGGATCGACCCACCGCTTGAGGAGGCGCCGGTGCGCCGGATCACGCAGCATGTCTTGGCCGGGTTGCTCACGGCGACGCCCGTGATGGCGGCCGAAGCGCCCGGCGCGATCGAGGTTTCGAACGCCTGGACCCCGGCGTCCGCGCAAACCCGCGTCGATGCGCCGCTTTATATGACGATCGCCAACCGCGGCGACGGGCCGGACAGCTTGGTCCGTGTCCGGTGCCCGGTCGCCGACTTCGCCGAGAAGCACGCGACGGACCGCGGGGAAGGGGGGCTTGCGATGCGGGAGGTGAAGGCCATCGCGATCCCGCCCGGCGCCGTGGTGACGCTGGCGCCCCGCGGCGCCCACCTGATGCTGCTGCACACCAAGCAGGCGCTGCAGCCCGGCGAAACGTTCACCTGCTCCGTCGTTTTCCAGAAAGCCGGCACCGTGCCGGTCGAGGTGACGGTGGCGCCCGGCGGCGCAGAGGAAAAGTCCTGAGCCGCCCGGCTGCCCCGGTCAGGCGCGCAGCATGTCGTTCAGGTCTTTGAGCATGACGAGGTGCATCTCGATCACCGCCTGGGCGAGCGTGGCGACGTGGGCCGTGTCGGAGGCGAGCAGGCTGGCCGTGTCCTGGCCTTTGCCTTGGAGGAAGGCCTGCTGGATGCCCAGCAGCTCCGAATGGCCGTCGATCTGCGCCAAGATATAGGCCTTGTCGAAATCGGCGCCTGACGCGCTTTGCAGGGTTTTCAGCGCCGCGGCCCGCTTGTCGTCGAGCGCCACGGCGGCGGGGGTCTGCTGGCTGGTGAGCGCTTGGGCGACGGCGGTTTGCTCGGCCACCTCGAAGCCCGCGAACTGCTTGACCCTGGCGTTGCCGGCTTTTTGCATCGCCAGCTCGCTGGACTGCTTGGCAAGCTGGCCGGCCATCAAGGTCATCCGCTTGTAGTCGTCGCCGCCGATGGGGGTTGTCGGCGCGGTCGGGCTTGCGGGCTGCGCGAGGGCGGCGCCCGGCCCGAGCCGGACCGCCCATGGCAGGACGACAGCCCCGGACAGGCCCGCAAAAAGGTGGCGTCGGTTCATGGCGTTGCTCCCCATTGTGCCGGGTCACGGTCGCAGCACGCACGGCGCCGCGCCAGCCTGGCTGTTGCTTAAAGGTCTTCAAGGCTGTGCCGCAGCAAGCAGGATGACATGGCCGGGAAGCCGGGATCAATTAAAAGAATGCGGGATCACCCGGGATCACCCATTGAGTATTTCGCCTGGCGCGGTCAGGCTGGCCTGCGTTAACTCGATTTTGGCTGCAACAAGAAGAGCTTGGTTGAGTTCACGGTTCAAGCCGGAAGAATCTGGCAGCAAAATGGGAGGTCCATCCATGAGTTCAGGTCAAACAACGTTGCGCATTCTCGCCTTGGGCTGCACCGCGCTTGCCGGGCTGCTCGGCGCGCCGGCCCAGGCCGCGGATGTCACGCAGGACCGGCTGCTCAACGCGGACAAGGAGCAGGGCAACTGGATCCTGCATCACCGCACCTACAACGCGCAGCGCTTCTCGCCGCTGAACCAGATCAACGCCGGCAACGTCAAGGGGCTGAAGGTCGCTTGGACGGTGGCGCTGGGCGGCGTCGAGGGCGGCGGCATCTGGACGCATGGCGGGCTGGAAGGCACGCCCATCGTCGAGGACGGCATGATGTACGTCACCGATGGCTGGGGGTCGGTTTACAAGATCGATGCCCATGGCGGCCAGGGCAAGCTGCTGTGGAAGATGGACCCGAAGACCGACCACGACTGGGCCGGCGCGGTGGCCTGCTGCGGCGTGGACAACCGCGGCGTGGCGCTGTGGGGCAACCAGGTCATCTCCCACACCCTCGACGGACGCCTGGTCGCGACCGACAAGAACACGGGCGAGGTGTCCTGGCAGCGCCAGGTCGCCGACCCCGACAAGGGCGAGGTCGTGACCGGCGCGCCCTTGATCGTGAAGGGCCTGGCGATCACCGGCGTGGCCGGGGCGGAGTACGGCATCCGCGGCTGGATCGCGGCGACCGACCTCAAGACGCAGAAGGAGGTTTGGCGCACCTACACCATTCCCGCCAAGGGCGAGCCCGGCTCCGAAACCTGGAAGAACGCCGAAACCGCGGCGAACGGCGGCGGCTCGACCTGGGTGACGGGCAGCTACGACCCAGAGAGCAACACGCTGATCTGGGGGGTCGGCAATCCCGGCCCGGACTGGGACAACACGCACCGGCCCGGCGACAACCTGTATACCGACAGTGCGCTGGCGCTCGACCCCGACACCGGCAAGATCAAGTGGCACTACCAGCACACGCCGAACGACCCCTTCGACTACGACAGCGTGTCGGAGAACGTGCTGGTCGATGCGCCGGTGAACGGGCGCCCGGCGAAGCTTGCGCTCACCGCGGACCGCAACGGCTTCGCCTACGCGGTGAACCGGGCCAGCGGCGAGTTCGTCTGGGGCACGCCCTTCGTCAAGCAGGCGACCTGGACCAAGGGGCTGAACCCGGAAACCGGCAAGCCCGTCGAGTACGACCCGAGCCAACCGGTGCAGCATTACAACGCTTCCGTCACGCCGTCGCGCGAGAACAAGGTGACGGATATCTGCCCCGGCAACATGGGCGGCAAGAACTGGCCGCCCACGGCCTACAACCCCACCCTGATGCGCTGGTACATCCCGGTGATTGAAAGCTGCAACACGATCACCGTGGAGGAAACCAAGCCGGACTCGTTCAAGCCGCGCGAGTTCTACACCGGCGGCGGCCCGAGCCAGCACCAGCGCATCACCGGCAGCGTGACCGCCATCGACGTGACCACGGGCAAGGTCGTCGGCAAGGCGGAAACGCCGTTCCCGATGCTGGGCGGGCTGCTGGCCACGCCGGACCTGGTGTTCGCCGGCGAGCCTTCGGGCAGCGTGATGGCGCTGGACGCCAAGTCGCTGGACAAGCTGTGGTCGTTCAACACCGGGTCGGGCGTCAACGCGCCGCCGATGACGTTCACGGTGGACGGCAAGCAGTACCTGGCCATCCTGGTCGGCGTCGGCGGCGCCTGGGACAAGTGGTTCATCGAGTCCACGCCGGAGCTGAAGAAAACGGCGCCAAGCTCCATGCTCTACGTTTTCGCACTCTGACATCCCCGCGGGTCCCGCCTATGGCCGGGACCCGCCGCTGCTTCCGGAGATCCGGTACCATGCGTGCGACACTTGCTGCCGCCATCTTGGGCGTTCTCGTCCTGGGCGCCCTGCCGCGCCATCCCATTCACGCCCAAGAGTCACCGCAAGGGCTGGCGGCGGAGGGCAAGCGCGTGTTCCAGCGCGCCAACTGCGTCGGGTGCCACAAGTGGCATGGCGGCGGCGGGGGCGGGTATGGCGGCGATGCGCTTTCGCTGCGCGCGACGCAGCTCGACCGCGACCAGATCATCGAAACCGTGACCTGCGGACGGCCCGGCACGGGGATGCCCTACTTCAAGCGCGGCGCCTACGACGGCGAGGACCACCCGTGCTACGGCATGGGGCGGCAGGAATTGGGCCACGACATCCCGGTCGAGGCCACGACCTTTCTTCGCCCGAACGAAGTGGGCGCCGTCGCGGACTACGTGGTGGCCGAGGTCAAGGGCAAGGGCGAGCCGACCTATGACGAGTGCATCGCGTTCTTCGGCGGCGGCTCGCGCGTTTGCAACGTTTACAAGGCGGCGCCGTCGGCCGAGGGCGCGCAGCCCGGCAAGCAGGGGAGCTGACCATGCGTGACAGAATGGGGCGCCGAACCCTGGCCGCCCTGCTGCTCGCGCTTGCGGCCATGCACCCGGCCACCGCTGCCGAGTCGCAGCCGGGGGCGCCGGAGAACGACCTGCGCGAGTTCCGCATCGGCATGACGGCGGACGAGCTGCCGCGCACGGGCTACCTGGGCTTTGCCTGCGCGGCCGGCCCCGGGCGCAAGCTGGACAACTGGCAGGGCTACAGCCAATGCCCGCCGGAGTCCGGCTGGCACGCGGTCCGCTTCCAGTATGACGAGGCAGCGAACCCGCTCGCCAAGGTCAACGGCCTGTATGAGGGCACCAAGGTCGGCGGCCATCCCGTGCTGCTCACGGCGCTGATCGGCGACGACGCGCGGCTCAAAGGCCTGGTGATCGAAACCGACCCGGCGGCCCGGCTTTATTTGCGCAAAAAGGCCGTCCTGTTCGGCGAGCAGGTGAAGGCCCGCTACGGCGACGCGGGCTGGACCTGCGCCAAGGAGGAGCCGGGGGCGGACCAGGAGCCGGTCGGCGGCGTGTTCATGAACGAGCACTGCGAGAAGACCACGGCGACCCGGAAGCTGACCCTCGACCGCGTGCTGTTCCGCCGGGCCGGGCAGGAGCTGAAAGACTTCGTGAGCCGGTCGCGGCTGGAAATCCTGGGCCGCGGCGATGGCGAGGCTGCCGCAATCGCGAACTGACCCGGCCGGCCGCGCGCCGCCCCGCATGGCGTTCCGGGGCTAAATGCCTGGCGCGACGGGTCCAACCTTCTGTAGAGAACCGGGCAAGGCCAGAGAAGGGCTGCAACGAGGAACGCGGGGACGCCGGTCGCACGCGACGCCCGGCCCCCGCTTCACGCGGCCGATGACCCATGATCCCAGCCTTGAAAACGGACGTCAGAGCGTACACCGCTGCAGAGACTCCCATGTGTGGACATGGAGTTATGG
>CAXTUO010000359.1:0-4712 GCA_964247175.1 uncultured Acetobacteraceae bacterium
TCTCGTGGGTAATCAGCGCGATGCTGAGGCCCAGGCGGCGGTTGATGTCCCGCAGCAGCGCCAGGATGGACGCCGTGGTTTCCGGGTCGAGCGCGGAGGTCGCCTCGTCCGACAGCAGCAGCGCCGGGTCGGCGTCCAGGGCGCGCGCGATGCCGACCCGCTGCTTCTGCCCGCTGGACAGCTGCGCCGGGTAGGATGCGGCCTTGTCGGACAGGCCCACCAGGTCCAGCAGCTCCGCCACGCGGCGCGCGCGTTCGGGCTTGGCACGGCCCACGATGCGCAGCGGCAGGGCAACGTTGGCGGCGACGGTCTTGGCTGACAAAAGGTTGAAGTGCTGGAAGATCATGCCGATGCGCTGCCGCACGGGCTGCGGGGCGCGCTCGCCGAGGCCGGTCAGTTCCTGCCCTTCGAACCGGACGGAGCCGCTGTCCGGGCGCTCCAGCCCGTTCAACAGGCGGATCAACGTGGATTTGCCCGCGCCGCTGCGGCCGATGATGCCCAGCACCCGGCCCTGCGGCACGTCGAGCGACACGCCATCCAGCGCCCTCACGGTTCCGAACCGCTTGGACACAAGGGACAGCTGCGCCACCGGGCCGGCCGACACCGCCGGCGCGTCCCGGGGGCCGAGGGGCGCCATGCCGGAAGCTGCCGGCCCTGGTAGGTGCTGAGGATGAACTGCCGCACCGCGTCCGAGTGGTAGGCGTCCACCAGGGTGCGGAGCCGCGGGTCGCCCTCGCTGCCGGCGCGCACGGCGATGACGTTGCGGTAAGGGTTGCCGTCCACCGCCTCGCTGCCGATGCGCAGGTCAGGGCCGAGGTTGACCTTGAGCGCCCAGTCCGTGTTGACCACCGCCGCGTCGAGGTCGTCCAGGGAACGCGCGATGATGTCTGCGTCCAGCTCCACGATGCGCACTCCGCGCGGGTTGGCGGTGATGTCGGAGGGCGTGGGCAGGATGCCGGCGCCGTCCCGGAGCTGGAGGACGCCCAGCGCCGCCAGCAGGTTCAGCCCCCGGCCGCCGTTGCTGGGATCGTTCGGGATGCCGATGCGCGCGCCCCGCGGCAGGTCCGCCACCGCCTTGGCCTTGGCGAATACAGCCCGATGGGCGCCACGATCGTGTCGGCGATGGGCACGATCCGGTAGCCCCGCGCCTTGACCTGGTTGTCGAGGTAGGGCCGGTGCTGGAAGGCGTTGGCGTCCAGGTCGCCGCGGTCCAGCGCCTCGTTCGGCAGCAGGCAGTCGGAGAACGCCGTCACCTGCAGCCGGAGGCCGCGCGCCTTGGCCTCCTCCGCGGCGCGCTCCATCAGGACTTCGGCATCCCCGGACATGACGCCGATCCGCAGCGTGTCCTCGGCGCGCGCCGGCCCGGCCGTGGCGGCCAGGGCCGCAAGCGCCGCCAGGACGGCGCGGCGACTGACTTCGATCAGGTGCGCTTGGGACAACTTCGCCTTGACCTCGACGGCTGGGTTTGGGCCAAACCTTGATTTGGGTTGACCCGACGACGACGGATCGTCCGGCCGGCTGTGGTGCATCGCAGTGCCGTGTCCCCTGCCGGCGCCAGAGGATCGGCGCGGGGCGGGCGCCGCCACGGCACGCCCATGGATGACGCTGGCGGCCTTTCCCGTCAATCAGCCGTGGCGAGATTGCGAACCTTTATCAACAAAAAGAAATCCACGAGAAATCTCCGGGGCGTTTCGTAGGATCGGACTGCCGCTGTCCGGACCTGCAGAGTTTTTCATGCTCCGGGCAAACTGCCGTTGTTTGGCTGGGGCCGTTCCTCCGCCGGCTGCAACGGCCCGGGTGGCCCGGAACAGAATGGCATGCTTCTGAAAGCTTGATAAACGAAATTAACCTACTGTCACGGCGGCCCATTGTAGTCACTGCTTGCAAACTGGTGTCGGCGTCTTGAGGCAAATAGATCGGCAGTACAAACTTTTGGCTACGCAAGCCTGGCCACCCGGCCTTGCCCTGGCCGGAGCGCCGCACATGATGGGACCATCGCGTTTCACCCCCGGCCGCCGCCCCGTCCGCCGCAACGTGCTGGCAGCAGGCGCCGCAATGGCGGCCGCTTGGGCCGTCCCGGCCGGGGCCGCGGGCAAGGTGGTCCGCATCGGCGTGCAGAAATACGGCACCCTCATCATCCTGCGCGAACGGCGGGAGCTGGAGCGTGCCCTGCAGCCGCTGGGCTGGGGCGTGTCCTGGCACGAGTTCCCCGGCGGCCCGCAGCTGCTGGAAGCGCTGACGGCGGGCGCGCTGGACTTCGGCATCACGGGGGAAGCGCCGCCGATCTTCGCGCAGGCGGCCGGCTCGTCGCTGCTGTATGTCGGGTTCGAGCCGCCGTCCCCGGCGGGCGAGGCGATCCTGGTGCCGAAGGACTCCCCCATCCAGGCCCTGGCCGACCTGCGCGGCCGGACGGTGGCGCTCAACAAGGGGTCCAACGTCCATTACCTGCTCGTGCGGGCCCTGGCCTCCGCCGGGCTGAAGCCCGCCGACATCCGGCCTGCCTACCTCGCGCCCGCCGATGCGCGCGCCGCGTTCGAGCGCGGGGCGGTGGACGCCTGGGCCATTTGGGACCCGTTCCTGTCGGCGGCGCAGGAGGCCACGGGCGCACGCACGCTTGCGGACGGCCAGGGCCTCGCGCCGAACCGGCAGTTCTTCCTGGCTGCGCGGAGCTTCGCGGAAGGGCAGCCGGACCTGCTCCGCTCCATCAACGCGCAGACCGACGCCATCGACCATTGGGCGGAAGCGAACCAGGCCGAAACCACGCGCCTGCTGGCCGCCAGCATGAGCCTGCCGGAGCCTGTGGTGGCCCGGGCCGTGGGCCGCATGGGCTACGGCGTCGGCCCGTTGACGCCCGAGGTGGCCGCCGACCAGCAGCGCATCGCCGACACGTTCTTTGACCTCAAGCTGATCCCGCAGCGCCTCGACGTGGCCGGCGCGGTCTGGAAGCCCCGCGCGTGAGCATCGCCGCACCTGAGACGGACGCCCTGTGGTTCTTGCCGACGCATGGCGATGGCCGCTACCTCGGCACCAGCACCGGCGCCCGGCATGTCACGCTGGGCTACCTCGGCCAGATTGCCCGCGCCGCCGATGAGCTGGGTTACTTCGGCGTCCTGCTGCCCACGGGCAAGTCGTGAAGGGACAGTTGGGTCGTGGCCTCCGCCATGGTGCCGCTGACCCGGCGGCTGCGCTTCCTGGTCGCGGTGCGGCCGGGCCTGAACGAGCCTGCCATGTCGGCCCGCATGGCCGCCACGCTGGACCGGCTGAGCGAGGGCTGGCTGCTGATCAACGTCGCCGCCGGGGGCGACCCGGCGGAGCTGCGCGGGGACGGCGTGTGGCTGGACCACGACGCCCGCTACGCCGCAACCGACGAGTTCCTGCGCATCTGGCGCCGGCTGATACGGGGCGAGACGGTGGATTTCCGCGGGCAGCACATGGCCATCGAGGGCGGCAAGCTGCTGTACCCCCCCCCCGGTGCAGGCGCCCTATCCGCCGCGCTACTTCGGCGGCTCGTCGCCGGCCGGGCAGGCGGTGGCGGCGGAGCACGTGGATGTTTACCTGACCTGGGGCGAGCCGCCGGAAGCGGTGGGCGAGGAGATCGCCGCCATGCGGGCGCAAGCGGCCGGGCGGGGCCGCACCCTGTCCTTCGGCATACGCCTGCACGTGGTCGTGCGCGAAACCGCGGCCGCCGCCTGGCGCGAGGCGGAGGCGCTGATCGAGCACCTGGACGACGCCAGGATCGCCACGGCGCAGAAGGCGTTCGCCAAGTTCGACAGCGTGGGCCAGCAGCGGATGGCCCGGCTGCACGGGGCCGCCGCGACAAGCTGGAAGTCAGCCCCAACCTGTGGGCCGGCGTCGGCCAGGTCCGCGGCGGCGCCGGCACCGCGCTGGTGGGCGACCCGCAGGAGGTTTCGGCGCAGATGCGGGAGTACATGGACCTCGGCATCGACCGCTTCATCCTGTCGGGCTACCCGCACTTGGAGGAATGCTACCGTTTCGCCGAGCTGGTGTTCCCCCTGCTGCCGCTGCGGGCGACGACGGGCAACGACCTGGAGCCGGCGCGCAATGCCGGGCCGTTCGGCGAGGTGATCGCCAACGTCGCCGCACCGACCCGGCGCGCAGCGGGGTAGGACCGCCCTCGACACGGATGCGCCACCTGCCGTCCCGCCGGGGTTGGGGCCGGTGAGCGGCCGCTAGCCTCCGCCTTGCCGTGCGATCACCGCCACGGGGCCGCCGCCGTCGGGTCCTTGGTGCTCGGCGCCGCCCGAAACGAACAAGGCGGTGTCGCCGAACACGCCCGCCAGCACGCCGCCGACCAGCGCGCGGGCGTGCCGGGTCGCGTTGATGTCGCTGTCGTCCAGCATGGTGTGGCGCCGGCCCCGGATCAGGCCGGTCCGGGACGGCTCCGCCTTTGCCAGCACCGCGGCAACGCGGGCGCGGTCTGCGGCGCCGATCTGCCCGGCGGCGGCGATGCCCACCGACGCCAGGGCCGACGCCGCGGCGCCCACGTCGAGCGCGTCGGCCATGACCGCGTGCCCGATGGCGAGGCCGCCCTGCCACGCGGCGCTGTTCCCCAGCACCATGACCTGGTTCTCCATCAGCTCGATGCCGGACGACGTGCTGGCCCGGGCGGACCAAAGCGAGAAATCACGGCAGACCACCGCGTCCGACGAGAGCGCGGCCGGGGACACCTCCCCCAGCGCCAATGCGACGCC
>CAXTUO010000360.1:0-4705 GCA_964247175.1 uncultured Acetobacteraceae bacterium
TCCCTCGCCGCCTACGCCTTTGGACTGCCGGCCTTTGTGGTGCTGAAGGTGCTGGTCCCCGCGTTCTTCGCCCATGGCGACACCGGGACGCCGGTGAAGGTCGGCATGGCCGCGATTGCGCTGAATCTCGTGCTGAACCTCTTGTTCATGGTGCCGCTGGCCCATGCCGGCCCGGCCCTGGCCACCAGCCTGTCGGCGATCTTCAACGTCTTGATGCTCGCGGCTGTGCTCACCCGGCGGCGGCAGCTTGCGCTGGACAGCCAGTTGCGCCGTCGGCTGCCGCGCATGGCGCTGGCGGCGCTCGCCATGGCGGCGGCGCTTTGGGCCGCGGAGCGCACGGTGTTCGCCGAGCTGGGTGCAACCGCCGGGCTGCGCTGGCTGGCGCTGGCGGCCCTGGTCGGCTTCGGGCTTGCGGCCTATGCCGCGGCCGGGCAACTGCTGGGGGCGTTCGACGCGCGGCGGCTGCTCGGCATCCTGCGGCGGCGCGGGCGCAGTGCCGTAGCTCGTTCCCTGCCCGATCCTGATCGAGCTTGACCGATCCGGGCCGGACGGGGACAACGCCGGTTATGCAACGCATCTTCTCCGGCATCCAGCCGTCCGGCATTCCGACGCTCGGCAACTACCTCGGCGCGATCCGCAACTGGGTCGCGCTGCAGCAGGATCACGAATGCCTGTTCTGCGTGGTGGACCTGCACGCGATCACCACTTGGCAGGACCCGGCCACGCTCCGCTCCGCGACGCGCGAGCTGGCCGCGTCGATCATCGCCTGCGGGATCGACCCGAAGGCGCACGTGCTGTTCCACCAATCGGCGGTCCATGCCCATGTGCGGCTGAGCTGGATCTTCAACTGCGTCGCCCGGCTCGGTTGGCTAAACCGCATGACGCAGTTCAAGGACAAGGCCGGCAAGAACCAGGAGCAGGTGTCAGCGGGCCTGTATGTTTATCCCAACCTGATGGCGGCCGACATCCACGCCTATCACGCGACCCGCGTGCCGGTCGGCGACGACCAGCGGCAGCACTTGGAACTGGCGAACGACATCGGTCAGAAGTTCAACCATGATTACAGCGTCGAGTTCTTTCCGGTGATCGAGCCGCTGATCCTGGGTCCCGCTGCCCGCGTCATGAGCCTACGCGACGGCAGCAAGAAGATGTCGAAGTCCGACCCGTCGGACCAGAGCCGCATCAACCTGACGGATAACGCCGACACCATCGCGTCCAAAATCCGCCGCGCCCGCACGGACGCCGAACCCTTGCCGCATGAGCCGCAAGGGTTGGAGAGCCGGCCGGAGGCCCGCAACCTGGTCGGCATCATGGCGGCGCTTTCGGACCAGGACACGGCGGCCGTGCTGCGAGAGCAAGGCGGCAAAGGCTTCAGCGCATTCAAGGAAAACCTGGCAGCCCTGCTGGTTGAAAAGCTCGCACCGATCGCCGATGAAACCCGGCGGCTCCTGGCCGACCCTGGCACGGTTGACGCTATACTGCGGGAGGGCGCCGCCCGGGCCGCGGCAGTCGCCGATCCCATCGTGGCGGAGGCCGAGCGGCTGGTCGGTTTCCTGAAGGCATAGTCCGGTCCCGACGCCGGGACCGGACCCTCCGCCGAGGTTTAGCGGCGGCGATACACCGTGCGCGGGGCCGGCTTGGTCGCCATGGCAATCAGGAAGCCCACCCCGGCCGCGACCAGGATGGCCGTGATCGGACGCTGGTCAACCTGCTCGGCCAGGTAGTCGCCGGCCTCCTCAAGCTGGTCGAGCACCTGCGCGCCGTAATCGCTCGCCTGGTCGCTGGCTTGGCCCGCGATGTTGCGCACGCTGTCCTTTGCCTGCCCATACGTTCGCTGCGCGCTGCCGGACAGCCGGTCCACAGCGCCGTCCGCCTGCATCTTCTTGTCCCCGGTCAGGTCGCCGGCCACTCCTTCAAGCTTGCCGCCAACCTTGCGGGCCGCGCCTTCAAAACGGTTCTCGTCCATGGGACCCACTCCTTCGGTGTTGTCGATGCAGGGTGAAACCCTTTTGACGCAAGGCGGTTCCATGGCGGCCGCGCATGACGTGATGGGCAGCTTACCGACCGACTCGCCGTGGATCACGACCAGGCATGGCTACTCATCCCGCCCGGCCCCGATGCGCGTCACCGATCCGTAGGCGATGCTCGCCTGAAGCGCATCCAGAAGCGGCACCTTGAGCGCCACGTGCAGCAGGCAGCGGATCGGCCCGGCATGCGTCACCAGCAGCGTGGTGTCGGCCGAACTCGCGATGCCGGTCCAGGCGCGGCGGACGCGCCGCAGCACGTCGGCGACCGCTTCGCCGCCGCCGGGCTGGTAGCGCAGCGGGTCGGCGGCCCAGGCGTCGATCTCGGCGCGCGGGATGGCCGACCAGGCCTGGCCCTCCCAGGCGCCGAAGTCCATCTCTGCCAGGCGGTCGTCCGTGCGCAAGGGGGCGCCGGTGCGGGCGGCGACGGCGCGGGCCACGTCCTGCGCGCGGGCGAGCGGGCTGGTGATGATGCGCTCGACGGGATCGCCCGCGACGGCGATCAGCGCGGCGGCCCCGGTTTCGGCAGGCTCGGCCAGCGCCACGTCCAGCCGGCCGTAGCAGATGCGGCTGCCGACCCGCGGGCGCGGGTGCCGGGCCGCGAGGATCAGGCCGCGCGCCATAGCGCCACGAGCAGGATCGCCAACTCCGTCACCTGCTGCACGGCGCCGAGGCCGTCCCCGGTGTAGCCGCCGAGGCGCCCTCTGAACCAGCGCGCCATGAACCAGGCCAGCCCGCCCGCGAGCAGCAGCGCCGGCACCGCCCGGCCGCCCAGCAGCAGCATCGGCAGCACGCCGCAGCATCCAGACACCGCCAGTTCCGTGCCGCCCACGCCCTTCGCCACCGGGGCCGCCTTGCCGTCAGCGCGGGCATAGGGCAGGCGGGCCAGCACGCACACGACGAAGAACCGGCTGCCGGCCTGGCCCGCCACCAGCGCCAGCCCCGCCCCGGGCAAGGCGGACAACGCCGCCACCTTCAGGCCCAAGGCGACCGCCAGCCCCGCCGCGCCGAACGTGCCGAGCCGGCTGTCCCGCATGATGCGCAGCGCGTCCTCCCGGGTGGCGCCGCCGAACAGGCCGTCCAGCGTGTCGGCCAGCCCGTCCTCATGCAGCGCGCCGGTCAGCAGCAGGGTCGCGGCTACCGACAGCACCGCCGCCGCCGGACGCGGCAGCCCGGATCCGGCGAGCGCCAGCACCGCCGCCCCGACCAGCCCCACGCCGATGCCGACCAACGGCAAGTAGCGCATCGCCCGGTCGAGTTGCCCCGGGCCGTGCCCGACGGAGGCCGGCACCGGCAGCCGGGTCAGGAACTGCACCGCCGTCAGCAGCAGCAGCACTTCCCGCCGGATCAAGAAACGTCCCGCAGCTCCGCCATGTCCGACAGCACCGCCGCCGCGGCGCGCAGCAGCGGCAGTGCAAGGGCGGCGCCGGACCCTTCCCCCAGCCGCATCCCGAGGTCGAGCAGCGGCACGGCGTTCAGGTGGGCCAGCATGGCGTCATGGCCCGGCTCGGCCGAGCGGTGGGCGAACACGCAGGCGGCCAAGCATCCCGGCTGCACGGCGTGCGCCAGGAGGGCGGCGGCGGTCACGATCACGCCGTCCACCACGACGCACACCCGGCGCTCCGCCGCGCGCAGGATCGCGCCGGCCAGCATGGCGATCTCAAAGCCGCCATACTCGGTCAGCGCGTCCAGCGGCGCCAGCCGGGCCGGCGTGCGCGCCGCCCCCTGTGCGGCAACCGCCCGCTTGCGCGCCAGCCCCGCATCGTCCAGCCCAGCGCCGCGCCCGATCAACGGGTCGAGCGGCAAGCCCCCGGCCTTGTGCGCCAGCAGCGCGGCGCTCGCGGTGTTGCCGATCCCCATCTCGCCCAGCGCCAGGGCGGTGCAGCCCCCGTCCGCCAAGCGGTCCACGACCGCGGCAGCCTCGCGAAGGCAGGCTTCCGCGTCGGTTCGCGTCATGGCTGGGCCATAAGCCCAGTCCCGCGTGCCCCAGCCGATCTTGGCCGCGACCAGGCCGGAATGCGCTGGCAGCTCGGCCGCGACGCCGGCGTCCACCACCACGACGCGGGCGCCGGCTTGCCGGGCGAACAGGTTCACCGCCGCGCGTCCGGCCAGGTAGGTCCGCACCATGGCCGCGGTCACGGCGGAGGGATACGCCGAAACGCCCGACGCCACCGCGCCGTGGTCGCCGGCGAACACCAGTACCACCGGGTCCTCGACCCGCGGACGCAACGTGCCCTGCAGGATGCCGAGCTGGACGGCCAGCGCCTCGATCCGGCCCAGCGAACCCAAGGGCTTGGCCTTTTCGTCCAGCGCGCGGCGCAGGTCGTCCTGAAGGCTCATCGGCCGAACAAGCGTCCCCAGAACCCGGTCGCCTCGGTTCGCCCATGCGTGACGTGCGGGCGGCGGGCAGGTGGGCGGAGGGCGCTGCTGATCATGTGGCGCCCCGGGTCCGCGGCGGCGATGCGGTCGCGCTGGAACGCCAGGATTGCGGCGCTGTTCTCATCGAGCGCGGTGCCGTCCAGGGCCGCGGCACGGGACGCCGCGGCTCCGAACTCCCCCGCCCGGCGCAGCACGTCGATCAGCCGCAGCGCGTCCTCCGGCCCGTCCGGCTCGCCAAACAGCGCGGCAGCGCGGCGGCGCAGGTCCGCGGCGTCCTGCCCGGCGTCGTCCAGCGCCCAGGC
>CAXTUO010000361.1:0-2313 GCA_964247175.1 uncultured Acetobacteraceae bacterium
CCTTGGTAGGGGCCGCCAGCCTGGCCGGCAACACCGCCGCGCAAGCCGTGCTGTCCAGCCCGCTGTTGGCGCACGCCATAGGCGACGCCGCGGCAGCGGGCGTGGCGGCGCGGCGCTTGCTGGTGCTGGCCCGGGCGACGGCCCTGGCCTGCGACCCGGTGCCGCCGGGTTAAGCGCGGCTCGCGTCGAGCGCGGCTTGCAGGATGTAGGCGGCGGCCATTTGATCGACCACGGCGGCGCGCTTGCGCCGGGTCATGTCGGCCTCGGCAATCAAGTGGCGGTTCACTGCGGCGGAGGACAGGCGCTCGTCCCACAGCGCTGCGGGCAGAGCGGCGGCATCGGACAGCGCGAGCGCCCAATCCCGCACCGCCTGCGCCGCCGGCCCCATCGTGCCGTCCATCGACAGCGGCCAGCCGACGACGAGGCCGCCCGCGCCTTCCTTGCGCGCGACCGCGGCAAGCTCGGCCGCAACCTGGCCCAGCTTGCCCCGGCGTAGGCTGCCGTAGGGGCTGGCCAGCAACAGGCTGACATCGGAGAGCGCCACGCCGATGGTCTTGGCGCCGGGGTCAAGGCCGATCAGCCGCTGGCCCAGCGCCAGCCCGCCCCGCAAATCCGCGATGTTGAACAGAGGCATAGTGGTCGGTATGGTCCCGTGCTTCGGCAGCCCGGCGTGGGCTGCGCCACCCTGCTTACCATAAGGTTGTCCATCCATGTCGCTCGATCCCGCGACCGTCCGGCGCATCGCCCGGCTTGCCCGCATCCACGTCGGCGACACGGAGGCGGAGCAATTGGCCGGCGAGCTGAACGGCATCCTGGGCTGGATCGAGCAGTTGAACGAGGTGGACGTGGAGGGGATCGACCCGCTGACTGGCGCTGCGCAGATGGCGATGCGGCTGCGTCCCGACGCCGTGACCGATGGCGGTATCCCCGACCAGGTGCTGGGCAACGCGCCCGACCGGGCTGGCACGTTCTACGCCGTGCCGAAGGTGGTCGAGTGATGCTGACCGACCTGTCTTTGGTGCAGGCGCGGGACGGGCTGCGCCGGCGGGAGTTCTCGGCGGCGGAGCTGACGGAGGCGCACCTGGACGCCGTGGCGGCGCTGAACCCGCGGCTCAACGCCTTCATCACCGTGTCCGCCGATAGGGCGCGGGCGCAGGCCGGCGCGGCGGATGCGGCGCTGGCAGCCGGGGAGGACCGCCCACTGCTCGGCTTGCCGCTGGCGATCAAGGACCTGTTCTGCACGGAAGGGGTGCCGACCACCGCCGGCAGTCGCATCCTGGAGCCGTTCGTGCCCCCGTACGAGAGCACCGTCACGGCGAACCTGCTGCGGGATGGGGCGGTGTTCCTGGGCAAGGCGAACCTCGACGAGTTCGCGATGGGGTCATCCAACATGACCTCGGCTTTCGGACCCGTGCAGAACCCTTGGACCCGGGCCGATGGCGCGGCCCTGGTGCCGGGCGGGTCGTCCGGCGGGTCGTGTGCTGCGGTCGCGGCGCGGATGGCGCTGGGGGCGACCGCGACCGACACCGGCGGGTCGATCCGGCAGCCGGCGTCGTTCTGCGGCATCGTGGGCGTGAAGCCGACCTATGGGCGCTGCTCCCGCTGGGGCATCGTGGCGTTCGCGTCGTCCTTGGACCAGGCCGGGCCGGTGGCGCGAACGGTGGAGGACTGCGCGGTGCTGCTCGGCAGCATGGCAGGCTTCGACCCCCGGGACAGCACCTCGGCCGACCGTCCGGTGCCGGACTTCGCCGCCGCCTGCCGCCGGGGCGTGCGCGGCCTGCGCATCGGCGTGCCGCGCGAGTACCGCAGCGACAACATGCCGGCGGAGATCGAGGCGCTGTGGCAGCAGGGGCTGGCCTGGCTGCGCGACGGGGGGGCGGAGATCGTGGACGTGTCGCTGCCGCACACCAAATATGGCCTGGCGACCTACTACATCGTGGCGCCCGCGGAAGCGTCCAGCAACCTGGCCCGCTACGACGGCGTGCGGTTCGGGCGCCGGGTGGACGGCGAGGATCTGACGGACATGTACGAGAAGACCCGGGCGGAGGGGTTCGGCGCAGAGGTGCGGCGGCGGGTGATGATCGGCACCTACGTGCTCTCAGCCGGATACTACGACGCGTATTACCTGCGGGCGCAAAAGGTCCGGGCGCTGATCCTGCGGGACTTCACCGACGCTTACGCCCAGGTGGACGCCCTGCTGACCCCGACCGCGCCTTCCGCCGCGTTCGCGCAGGGCGACAAGATGGATGACCCGGTGGCGATGTACCTGAACGACGTGTTCACCGTGCCGGCCAGCATGGCGGGCGTGCCGGG
>CAXTUO010000361.1:2413-4702 GCA_964247175.1 uncultured Acetobacteraceae bacterium
TCCAAGCTGTTCAGCGGCTCCGCCACCGAGTTCGGGGCGGAGCCGAACACCCAGGTCAGCCTCGTCGATGCGGCGTTCCCCGGCATGTTGCCGGTGATCAACGGGGAGTGCGTGGCGCAGGCGGTGCGGACCGGGCTGGGCCTGGACGCGCAGATCAACCTGGTCAGCCGGTTCGACCGCAAGAACTACTTCTACGCCGACCTGCCGGCGGGCTACCAGATCAGCCAATACGCGCACCCCGTGGTGGGCGGGGGCCACGTCGAGATCGAGTTGGCCGACGGCAGCACCAAGCGCATCGGCGTGACCCGGCTGCACCTGGAGCAGGACGCCGGCAAGTCGCTGCACGACCAGCATCCGAGCAAGAGCTTCATCGACCTGAACCGCTCCGGCATCGCGCTGATGGAGATCGTGAGCGAGCCGGATTTGCGCACGCCGGAGGAGGCCGGGGCCTACCTGCGGAAGCTGCGCACCATCCTGCGCTACCTCGGCACCTGCGACGGCAACATGGAGGAAGGGTCGATGCGCGCCGACGTGAACGTGTCGGTCCGCAAGCACGGCGAGCCGTTCCGCACGCGCTGCGAGGTGAAGAACGTGAACTCGGTCCGCTTCGTCATGCAGGCCATCGAGGCGGAGGCGGCGCGGCAGGTCGAGGTCTGGGAGTCCGGCGGCACGGTGGAGCAGGAAACGCGGCTGTTCGACCCGGCCCGCGGCGAAACCCGCAGCATGCGGAGCAAGGAGGACGCGCACGACTACCGCTACTTTCCGGACCCCGACCTGCTGCCGCTGGTGCTGGACGAGGCGTGGGTCGCCGGGCTGCGGGCCGGCCTGCCGGAGTTGCCGGACGCCAAGCGCGCCCGGTTCGTGGCGGAGCACGGGCTGTCGGCCTATGACGCCGCCGTGCTGGTGGCGGACCAGGAAACCGCGGCGTTCTTCGAGACGGTGGCGGCCGGGCGGGACGCGAAGCTCGCGGCGAACTGGATCATGGGGGACTTCTTCGCGGCGCTGAACCGCACCGGGCGCAGCATCGGCGACAGCCCGGTATCGGCTGCGGCGCTGGGCCAGTTGCTCGACCTCTTGGCGGACCGGACGATCAACGGGCGCATCGCCAAGGAGGTGTTCGAGGCGATGGTGGACACGGGCGAGTCCCCGGCCAGCATCGTCGAAAGCCGCGGCCTGCGCCAAGTGACCGACACCGGCGCCATCGACCGGGCGGTGGATGCCGTGCTGGCCGCCCATCCGGACAAGCTCGCGGAGTACCGCCGGGGCAAGGACAAGCTGTTCGGGTTCTTCGTGGGGCAGGTGATGAAGGCCATGGCGGGGAAGGGCAATCCGGCGCTGGTCAACGAGGCGTTGCGGCAGCGGCTTTCAGCATGAGGAGTTCGGCATGATCGAGCTGCACACCTACAACACCCCGAACGGGCGCAAGATCAGCGTGGCGCTGGAGGAGATGGGGCTGCCGTACTCGGTCCACGTGGTCGATATCACCAAGGACCAGCAGTTCAAGCCGGAGTTCCTCCTCATCAGCCCGAACAACCGCATCCCGGCCATCATCGACCCGGACGGCCCGGGCGGCACGCCGATCTCCGTGTTCGAGTCCGGCGCCATCCTGCTCTACCTCGCCGAGAGGACCGGGCAGTTCATGCCGTCCGATCTGCGCGGGCGGGTGCCGGTGCTGGAGTGGCTGATGTGGCAGATGGGCGGATTCGGGCCGATGCCGGGGCAGGTGCACCATTTCCTGACGGTGAACGGCGATGACCAACGTTACGGCCTGGCGCGCTACACCAAGGAGACGTTGCGTCTTTACGGCGTGCTCGACCGGCGCCTGGCCCGGGTCGAGTTCGTGGCCGGCGCCTTGTCCATCGCCGACTTCGCAATCCTGGGCTGGGCTTGGCGGCACGAGCGCCACCGGGTCAGCCTGGACGAGTTCCCGAACGTCAAGCGTTGGTATGGCACGCTGATGGCCCGGCCCGGCGTGCAGCGGGGCTTCGCCGTCGCCCTGTCCTGATTGTTCGCGTCTTGAACGTTTGACGGCCCGGGCGGGAGCGCCTAGAACCGCGGTGCAAACGCTGTGCGATGACGACCCCGGCGGAGGGGTGGCCGAGTGGCTGAAGGCAGCGGTTTGCTAAACCGCCGTACGGCGTCAAGCCGTACCGTGAGTTCGAATCTCATCCCCTCCGCCAACTCCCCATTTTGTTATTTGCCTGTAACCATGGCATTCGTCAGGAAATGACAAATTGCGTTGCGCAGATGAAGGCGTGACGCAATGTATCGTTTCGTCTATAAGCATGT
>CAXTUO010000362.1:0-4695 GCA_964247175.1 uncultured Acetobacteraceae bacterium
TTCCAGCACCTCCGACCAAAGATAGGAGTAATAGCCCGCGGCATAGCCGCCGCCCGCGAATAGGTGCTGGAAATGCGCCGGGCGGTGCCGGATGCCGATCTCCGGGGGCATGCCGATGCGCGCCAAGAACTCCTGCTCGAAGGCGTCGATGTCCAGCGATTGCGGGTCCAGGTGGCTGTGCAGCGCCATGTCGATCAGGGCGGCGGCGGTGTACTCCACCGTGGCGAACCCCTGGTTGAACCCGCGCGCCGCCAGCAGCCGCGCGATCAAAGCGTCCGGGATCGGCTCTCCCGTGGCGCTGTGCCGGGCATAACGGCGCAGCGTGTCGGGCACCGACAGCCAATGCTCAAACACCTGCGACGGGAACTCCACGAAATCGCGGCGGACCGAGGTGCCGGACTGCGCGGGGTAGCGCACCCGGCTGAGCAGCCCGTGCAAGGCGTGGCCGAACTCGTGGAACAGCGTTTCCGCGTCGTCGAAGCTGAGCAGCGTCGGCTCGGCGCGGGCGAAGTTGCTGTTGTTGACGATGACCGGGGCGATCTCCCCGTCCATGCTTTCCTGGTCGCGGTAGCTGCTCATCCACGCGCCGGACCGCTTGTCCGCCCGGGCGAAGGGGTCCGCCAGGAACAGGCCGACGTGCCCGGCGGCGTCCCGCACCTCGTAGGCCCGCACGTCGGGATGGTAAACCGGCACGTCCGGGCGGAGGGTGAAACCGAGGCCGAACAGCCGTGCGGCGGTGTCGAACGCCGCCTGCTCGATGTTCTCCAGCACGAAATACGGTTTCAGCTCTCCGGCGTCGATGGCGTAGTCGGCGCAGCGCACCTTTTCCGCGTAGTAGCGCCAGTCCCAGGGGGCCAGCGCGCCGTTGAACCCTTCGCCGCGCGCCACGGCCAGCAGCCGGTCGCGTTCCGCCGCCGCCTTGCGCTTCGCGGGCTCCCACACCTCCGCCAGCAGCCCCTCAACCGCCTCCGGCGTGCCGGCCATGCTGTCCGCCAAGCGGAAGGCGGCGAAGCTTGGGTAGCCGAGCAGCCGCGCCCGTTCCGCGCGGAGCGCCAGGATCTCCGGGATCAGCGCCCGGTTGTCGTGCGCGCCCGCCTGCGCGCCGCGGGCGATCCAGGCTTGGTAGGCCGTTTGGCGCAGGTCGCGGCGGGCGGAGAAGGTCAGGAACGGCTCGATCAGCGAGCGGGACAGCGTGACGACGTGGCCGGGCATTCCGCGTTCCGCCGCCGCCTGCCGCGCCACCTCGCGCACGAAGTCCGGCAGGCCGTCGAGGTCCGCCTCCGCCAGCGGCAGGTGCCACGCCTTCTCGTCGTGCAGGACGTTCTGGCCGAACTGGGTGTGCAGCACCGCGAGGCGTTCCGAGATGGCGGCCATCCGCACCCGCTCCTCCGGCCCCAGCGCCGCGCCGCTGCGCACCATGCCGAGGTGCACGCGCTCCAGAAGCCGCCGCTGGTCTTCCGCCAGCCCGAGTTCGTCGCGCCGCCGGTGCAGCGCGTCCACGCGGGCGAAGAGCTTCGGGTCGAGCGAGACCTGCGTGCTGTGCTGCGCGAGCTTGGGCGACATCTCCGTATCGGCTGCCTGCAAGGCGTCGCCGCCCAGGCTCACCACCAGGTTGGAGAACGCCATGCCGATCCGGGCGAGCAGCCGGCCGCTGCGCTGGGTGGCCTCAATGGTGTTGGCGAAGCTCGGCCCGGCCGGGTCGGCGCCGATGGCGGCAATCTCCTGCAGATGCTCGCGCATGGCGTGCTCGAAGGCCGGGGCGAAGTGCTCCGCCCGGATGCGGTCGAAGGGCGGCACCCCGAAGGGCGTGGTCCAGGGCGCGAGCAGCGGGTTCACGTCGGTCATGGCGCCAGTCGGACCAGAACCGGCGGCCGTGGTCAAGACGGCAAGCTATTTGCTTGACAGGCGCGGCGGCTGCCAGTCGATTGGATGCACACGAATGACTTTCACCTCCGGCGCCATGGGTGGGCGGACTATGCTGACACGACGGGGCTTGCTCGGGACAACCGCCGCGGGCTTGGCGGCGCCGGCAATCGTGCGCGCCCAGGGCAACGCGCCGATCCGCATCGGCGAGATCAACAGCTACACCGCCGTGCCGGCCTTCACCGTGCCGTACCGCAACGGCTGGCAGGTGGCGGTGGACGAGATCAACGCGCAAGGCGGCGTGGCCGGGCGCAAGATCGAGGTCCTGAGCCGTGACGACGCCGGGCAGCCGCAAACCGCGACGCAGCTTGCGGGCGAACTGCTCACCGACGCGAAGGTGGACCTGCTGGCGGGCGGGTTCCTGTCCAACGTGGGCCTCGCGCTGAGCGACTTCGCCGCGCGCAGCAACAAACTGTATGTCGCAGGCGAGCCGCTGACCGACGCGCTGGTCTGGGAGCATGGCACCCCGACCTGCTTCCGGCTGCGCCCGTCCACCTTTATGCAGGTCGCAATGCTGCTGCCGGAAGCGGCGAAGCTCAAGGCGACACGCTGGGCGACGGTCGCGCCCAACTACGAGTACGGCCAGTCGGCGGTGCGGTGGTTCAAGGCGCTGCTCAAGGCGCGGCGTCCGGAGGTGGAGTTCGTCGCCGACCAGCTTCCGGCGCTCGGCAAGATCGACGCCGGGGCCACGGTGCAGGCGCTGGCCGGCGCCAAGCCCGATGGCATCTTCAACGTCCTGTTCGGCCCCGACCTCACCAACTTCGTGCGCCAAGGCAACACGCGCGGGCTGTTCGAGGGCCGGGACGTGGTGTCCGTGCTGACCGGGGAGCCGGAATACCTGCTGCCGCTCGGCGACGAGACGCCGGAAGGCTGGCTCGTCACCGGCTACCCCGTCGGCCAGGTGCCAACCGCCCGCGCGTTCGAGAGCGCCTACCAGGACCGCTTCAAGCAGGCGCCGCGCATGGGTTCGGTGGTGGGCTACACGCTGCTCCATTCCATCGCCGCCGGGATCGCCCGGGCCGGGAGCACGGACACGGATAAGCTGGTCGACGCCTTCGAGGGCCTGCCGTTCGCCTCGCCCTTCGGCCCGGCGATGTACCGCGCCGCCGACCACCAGAGCACGTTCGGCACCTTCGTCGGCCGCACCGCGCTCAAGGGCAGCGAGGGCACGATGACGGATTGGCGGTACGTGGACGGCAAGGACGCGCAGCCGTCGGACGCCGAGGTCCGCACGCTGCGGCGCTAAGACCCCGCATGGGCGCGCTGCTGGTCCATGCGCTGACCGGGCTGGCCGGGGCGTCCAAGCTGTTCCTGGTGGCGTCGGGGCTGACCGTCATCTTCGGCGTGACCCGCGTGGTGAACTTCGCGCATGGCAGCCTGGCCATGCTGGGCGCCTACCTCGGCTGGACCCTGCTCATCCGCTTGCCGCGGGACCCAGCATGGTTCGCGCTGGGCGTGCTCGGCACGGCCGCCGGGCTGGCGGCGCTCGGCGCGTTGCTGGAAATGGGGCTGCTGCGCCGGCTTTACCGCTCGCCCGAGCTGTTCCAACTGCTCGCCACCTTCGGCGTCGTGCTGATCGTGCAGGACGCGGCGCTCGCCGTGTGGGGGCCGGACGACCTCACGATCTCCCGCGCGCCCTGGCTGCGCGCCTTCGTCCGCATCGCGGGCGAGCGATTCCCGGTTTATGACCTGGTGCTGATCGCGGTCGGCCCGGCGGTGCTGGCCGTGTTGTGGCTCCTGTTCAACCGCACCCGGTGGGGTCGGTTGGTGCGGGCGGCGACGTGGGACCGGGACATGGTGGGCGCGCTTGGGGTGGATCAGCGGGTGCTGTTCACCTCCGTATTCGCGCTCGGCGCCGGGCTGGCGGGGCTGGCCGGGGCGCTCGGCTTGCCGGACGGGTCGGCCAACCTCGGCATCGACCTGTCCGTCGTCACCGACGCCTTCGTGGTGGTGGTGATCGGCGGCCTCGGCAGCGTCACCGGGGCGTACCTGGCGAGCCTGCTGATCGGGCTGCTGCAAGCGTTCGGCGTGGTGCTGATCCCGGAGGCGACGCTGGTGCTGGTGTTCGTCGTGATGGCGGCGGTCCTGGTGCTGCGGCCGAACGGGCTGCTGGGCCGCGGCACCGCGCCGACCACCCTGGCCGGCACCGCGGTGCTGGTGCGCCCGCCCACCCGGGGGATGCTGCTCGGCTGGGGGCTGCTCCTGCTGGCGGCGGTGGCGGCGCCGCTCGTGGCCGGCCCCTACGCGCTGTCGGTCCTGACGGAGGCAGCGGTCGCCGTGCTGTTCGCCGCCAGCCTGCATCTCGTCATGGGGCCGGGCGGCATGGCGAGCTTCGGCCATGCGGCCTGGTTCGGCATCGGCGCCTATGCCGCCGGGCTGTCGGCGCAGGGGCTGGAGGCACCGATGCCGGCGGCGCTGCTGCTGGCGCCGCTGGCCGCGGGCGTGGCCGCGGCGCTGTTCGGCGCCTTCGTGGTGCGGCTGTCGGGGGTGTACCTGGCCATGCTCACCCTCGCCTTTGCGCAGATCGTCTGGGCGGCGGCGTTCCAGTGGGTGTCCGTGACCGGGGGCGACAACGGCATCCTGGGGGTGTGGCCGCCTGCCTGGGCATCCGGCCCGGCCACGTACCTGCTGGCCCTGACGCTCTGCGCGGGCGGGGCGGCGGTGCTGCAGCGCGTGCTGTATTCCCCGTTCGGCTACGCCCTGCGCGCATCCCGCGATTCGCCGCTGCGGGCGGAGGCGATTGGGTTGGATACGCAGCGCATCCGCTTGGCG
>CAXTUO010000363.1:0-4680 GCA_964247175.1 uncultured Acetobacteraceae bacterium
ACGCCCCGGCGATGCGGGGGCGTGCCCGCCGGGCAAAACCGGCAGGCGGGTTGACGGAACGGTCGAACGAACTAGCGGAAGCGAGGTGTGCCAGAACGCTTGACGTCGTTGCGTAACCCCAGGGGCCAGAGGCACGTGCGTTGCTGCGTGGACGCGGAAATAGGACCCCATCCCCCCCTGTGCAAGAGAAAAATCCGCTTGAGCCGTGATTATTCTCAAGCAGGATTCCATGTCATGAAGCGTTAGGAATCCTACGGATAAACAACGCATTAACGTTCCGCCGCAACAGACTGCTTCCATTGAGGACTTTCAGCGATGAGGCCGATCGGTCCCCTGCCTGCCAACGCACCGCCTGCCGACGCGCCGCCTGCCTCCGCCGCCCCTCTCGGGGCGCCGGCGTCCACCGATCCCCGCGCCGACGCGGCGGGGCCGGGGGTCGAATCGGCGCGCATCGTGCTGGAACCCTGCGCCGTGGCGCTCGGGCGCCATGCCGAAGCGCCGCAGGACATCCCGTGGCACGGGTGGAAGGCGGTGCTGAAGCGCGTGTTCACCGAGATGCTGACCGACCGCGTGTCGCTGGTCGCCGCCGGCTGCGCCTTCTACGCGACGCTCGCGCTGTTCCCGGCGATCTCCATGCTGATCTCGGTGTATGGCCTGCTGTTCGACCCGGCAACCGTGGAGCCGCAGCTTGAGGTGCTGCGCGACCTGCTGCCGCCGTCGGCCTGGCACCTGATCTCGGAGCGCGTGCACATGCTGGTCACCAAGCCGCCGGGGTCGCTCGGCCTGCACCTGCTGATCAACACGGGGGTGACGCTGTGGAGTTCGGCGACCGGCACGAAGTCGATCATCGCGGCGCTCAACGTCGCCTACGAGGAGCGGGAGCGCCGCGGCTTCCTGCGGTTCCAACTGCTGTCGTTCGCCATCACCCTGATGGGCATCCTGAGCGCCGCCATCGGCTTGTCGCTGCTGGTCGGCTTGCCCGCCGTGCTGGCCGGGCTGGGGATCGCCGAGCACCAGACGGTGCTGATCCGCGCCGCGAGCTTCGGGCTGCTGGTGCTGGCGATCCTGGCCGGCTTGTCGCTGCTTTACCGCTACGGCCCGTCGCGGGAGCGTCCGCGCTGGCGCTGGGTGACGCCAGGTTCGGTGGTGGCGACGGTGCTGTGGGTGGTGGTGTCGGCGCTGTTCTCGTTCTACGTGGCGCAGTTCGCGACCTATGACGCGACCTACGGGCCGCTCGGCACCGTGGTCGGCGTCATGATGTGGTTCTTCGTCACCGTGTATGCCGTGCTGCTGGGCGCGGAGCTGAACGCGGAGCTGGAGCTGCAAACCTCGCGCGACAGCACGGACGGGCCGCCGCTGCCTATGGGCGCCCGTGGCGCGTATGTGGCCGATCACGTCGCCGAGGATTGAACTCCGCCAAGTCCTCCGGGACCCTCATGCTGACGGGCGTGAGCGTCACGTCGCCCAGGCCCTGATCCACCATGCCGAGCCGGGCGGCGGCTCCGCGGGACAGGTCGATGACGCGCCAGCGCTTCGGTGGCAGGCGGTCGTTGATGGTGACGACGACGCTCCGCCCGGTGTCCCGCAGGGTGACGCGCACCCGGCTGCCGAGCGGCAGGCGGGCGTGCGCGGCGGTCATGGCACGCTCGTCGAACCGTTCCCCGCTGCTGGTGGGCCGGCCCTGGTGCCAGCCGCCGTACCACGACGCTTCTCCGCTTTCCTTCCAGCCCTTGCCGTCCCGCACGCTCCCCCAGTCCGGCGCAGCCTCGGCCGTGCCGGCGAGCAGCATAACGGACGCGAACATGGGGGGCAGGAGGGCGGCTGACAGGTTCATCAAGGCCTCGTTGAGTTGTGCAAAGGGCATTCAACCCATCCGAGATCAAAGATCAACCCAGTAAAACCACGCCGCCCGTAAAAATCGTTTAAACGTTTGAGGATTGTTCCTGGTTCTCGTGCGACGAGACCGCTGAGACGCAAAGTCCCAGCGGTCTCAGTCTACCGCAACGTTTTATATGGACTTCCGCTGTTATGTTCTAGAAAACGGCTGGCGCTACTCGTCTATTACAATGCTGGCCAAATAGAACGAAGCATTGCGCCTACCCTCGGCAATCAGGCCGGCCTCCCGGGCGATGGCCCGGGAAGCCGGCCGCCGCGGCTCAGCGGATCAGGCCAGCCAGCGGGCTGCTCGGCTCCGCGCCCATGCGGCGCGGCATCCGCCCGGCGAGGCGCGCATGCCGCCCGGCCTCCACCGCCGCCTTCATCGCCCGCGCCATGCGGACCGGGTCCTGCGCATGGGCGATGGCGGAGTTCAGCAGCACGGCGTCGCAGCCGATCTCCATGGCGATGGCGGCGTCGGACGCCGTGCCCACCCCCGCGTCCACCAGCACGGGCACGCCCGCCCCCTCGATGATCAACGACAGCATGGCCGGGTTCTGCACGCCCAGGCCGGAGCCGATGGGCGCGCCGAGCGGCATGATGGCGACGCAGCCCATGTCCTCCAGCCGCTTGGCGGCGAGCGGGTCGTCCGCGCAGTACACCATCACGTCGAACCCGTCGCGGATCAGCGCCTCCGCCGCTTCGAAGGTTGCGGGCATGTCGGGATACAGGTGCGGCGGCGGCCCCAGCACCTCCAGCTTCACCAGGTTCCAGCCCCCGGCTTCCCGCGCCAGCCGCAAGGTGCGGACGGCGTCGTTCGCGGTGTGGCACCCGGCGGTGTTGGGCAGATAGGTGTAGCGCTTGGGGTCCACGTGGTCCTGCAGCATGGGCGCGCCGCGGTCCGACAGGTTCACCCGGCGCACCGCGACCGTCACCATCTCCGCGCCTGACGCCTCGATGGCCTGCGCGGTCTCTTCCAGGCTCTTGTACTTGCCGGTGCCCACGACGAGGCGCGAGCGGAACTGCCGCCCCGCCACGGTCCAGGTGTCTTCGCCCAGCCGGGCGTCGTCGTCGCGCAACAGGGTGTCCATGTCAGCCGCCTCCAATGAAGTGCACGATCTCGATCTGGTCGCCGGCGTCGAGCGGGGTTTCGCCGTATTGCGAGCGGGACACGATGGCCTCGTTGCGCTCAACCGCCACCTTGCGCGGGTCGAGGCCGAGCGCGCCCAGCAACGCTGCCACGGTGTGGCCCGGCGGGATGGCGCGCGGCTCGCCGTTCACGGAGATATCGACCATGCCGGCAATATGTGGAAGCGGGCGGCGCGGGGCAAGCGAGGGGCGGGGCGGGGCTGGCATGATGGGCGGCGCGATGGCGGGCGCGGCGATGGACGGGCCGGGCCGGGCGTGATAGGCGCGCGGCCATGTCGAGCGCCGTGGCCGCCTTCCATCCCCTGATCGCCGTGCCGAACGGCCCCAACGTGACCAGATCGGGGGTGTCGGGTGCCAGAATGTTGGAGGACGCGCGTTGAGCGGGGCGAAAATCGGTTTTGACGTGGAGACCATCCGGGCGCTGAGCGGCATCATGCGGGATGCGGCGCTGACGGAGGTCGATATCACCGCGGGCGACGTGCGCCTGCACTTGGTGCGCGGCGCCGCGGGCGTGGTCCAGGCGGCACCCGCCACCGTCCTGGCGCCGAGCGCCGCGCCCCCGATCCCGGCCGCCCTGGCCGCCGAAGAGGCGATCCCGCCCGGCGCCGTCACCAGCCCCATGGTCGGCATCGCCTACCTGGCCCCCGAACCCGGCGCGACGCCCTTCGTCACCGTGGGCCGCAGCGTCGCCGCCGGGCAAACGGTGCTGCTGATCGAGGCGATGAAGACCTTCAACCAGATCAAGGCGCCGCACGCCGGCACCGTGACCCGCATCCTGATCGCGAGCGGCGAGCCGGTCGAGTACGCGCAGCCGCTGCTGGTCATCGAGTAGTGTTCGGCAAGGTCCTGATCGCCAACCGGGGGGAGATCGCGCTGCGCGTCCAGCGCGCCTGCCGCGAGCTGGGCATCCCCACCGTGGCCGTGCACTCGACCGCCGACACGGACGCCATGCACGTGCGCCTGGCGGATGAAAGCGTGTGCATCGGCCCGCCTCCGGCGCGGGACAGCTACCTGAACATCCCGGCGATCCTGTCCGCCGCCGCCGTCACCGGGGCGGACGCGATCCACCCGGGCTACGGCTTCCTGTCGGAGAACGCGCGCTTCGCCGAGATGGTGGAAGCGCACGGCATGACCTTTATCGGCCCGTTGCCTGCGCACATCCGCATGATGGGCGACAAGATCGCGGCAAAGGCGGCGATGGCCTCGCTCGGCGTGCCCTTGGTGCCCGGGTCCGACGGCGCGGTGCCTGACCTGGACACGGCGCGCGCCGTGGGGGAACGGATCGGCTATCCCGTGCTGGTGAAGGCCGCGGCGGGCGGCGGCGGGCGCGGCATGAAGGTGGCGCACGCGGCGGACGAGATGGAAGAGGCCTGGACGGTCGCGCGCACCGAGGCGCGCACGGCGTTCGGCGACGACGCGGTGTATATTGAAAAGTACCTCGACCGTCCCCGGCACATCGAGCTGCAAGTGATGGCCGACGCCCACGGCAGCGTGGTGCACTTCGGCGAGCGCGATTGCAGCCTGCAGCGCCGGCATCAGAAGCTGCTGGAAGAGGCTGGCTCCCCGGCCCTGAGCGCGGCCGAGCGCGACAGCCTGGGCGCCGTGGTGACGGCGGGGCTGCGGCGGCTCGGCTACCGCAACGCCGGCACGCTGGAG
>CAXTUO010000364.1:0-4677 GCA_964247175.1 uncultured Acetobacteraceae bacterium
GCCTGGTCGGCGCCGCGCTGGAGGGTGGCGGGCTGTGGGCCGGGCTGATCGCCGATGGCCACCACGTCCACCCGGCGGCGCTGCGGATGGCGCTGCGGGCCAAGCAGGGTCCGGCGCGGCTGTTCCTGGTCAGCGACGCTATGCCGCCGGCCGGATCGGGCGGCAACACGTTCACGCTGGGCGGCCGGACCGTGACCCGGCGCTGCGGCCGGCTGACGCTGGAGGACGGGACGTTGGCGGGGTCCGACCTGACCATGGACCGGGCGGTCCGCTTCGCCGTCGAGCACCTGGGCCAGCCGCTCGCGGAGGCATTGCGGATGGCAAGCCTTTACCCCGCGCAGTTCCTGCGGCTCGATGCGGCCCGCGGCCGGATCGCACCGGGATTCACGGCGGACATGGTACTCCTGGACAACGACTTGTCAGTGCGGGCAGTGTGGATAGCCGACGCCTGCGCGGAGGGGAATGCTTGATGCGACGCATGGTGCTGCTCGGCCTTTTGGTAGCCATTGGCATCCTGCCGGCGCGAGCAGCCGGTGCGGCGGTGATCGTGCTGCTCGGCAAGGGCGCTCAGATTTACGAGTGTATGCAGGCGCCAACCGGCTTCGCCTGGCGGCTCAAAGGCCCCGACGCTACTTTGACCGACACCGCCGGTCGCAGAATTGGCCATCACTTCGCCGGCCCGAGCTGGCAAGCCGAGGACGGCAGCAGCGTGACCGGCGAAGTGCTGGCTGCAAGCGAGGCGACGCAGACAGATGCCATCCCCTGGCTCGTGCTGAAGGCGAAAACGCATAGCGGGGAGGGCTTGTTCTCCACTGTCGCCTACATCGTCCGCAACGCGACAGCGGGCGGCGCCGCGCCCGCCAGCGGCTGCGACCCAGCCCATTCAGGGGCCGAGACGCGGGTCAGCTACAGCGCGACCTATATGTTCTTCAGCGGCTAGGAGGCGGTCCCGGTTGACGCCGCGCGCCTTGGCTCACGCCAGGCTTCTGGCGTCCGCCTCCATCAGTTCAGGCCCCATGAACAAAGAGCTTCGATCCAGCCTCGTATGCAGGGCGAAGCGTTCGGGCGTGAGCGGCCCCGGCCGCCCGATGAGGTAGCCCTGGACCTCGTCGCAGCAATACGCCTGCAGGATTTCGAGCTGCGTCTGGTGCGCGACGCCCTCGGCGCAGACCGCCATGTCCAGCCCGGCGCCCAATTGCAGCACGGCGCGGGTGATCACCTCCGTGCGCCGGCAGGTCCCCAGGTTCTCGATGAACAGGCGGTCGAGCTTCAGCTTGTCGAACGGAATGGTCCGGAGATAGCTCATGGACGAGTAGCCGGTGCCGAAGTCATCCAGCGAAAGGCCGACTCCCAAGGCCTTGAGTTGCGCAAGCTCCCGCTGGGCATTGCCCGCGTTGTCGATGAACACGCGCTCCGTCAGCTCAATCTCCAGCCGGCTGGGGTTCAGGCCGGTCTCGTTCAGCGCGGCTTCCACGGCGTGCGACAGGTCTTCGCCCTCGAACCAGTAAGCGGACACGTTGACCGCGGCACGGAACGGCTGCGGCCAGCGCTGCGCCTCCGCGCAGGCGGCGCGGAGCACCCAGGTGTCAAGCTGCTTGTAAAGGCCGAGGGCCTCCGCGATCGGCACGAAGGTGCCGGGCGACACCTTGCCGCAGCCCGGGCGGTCCCACCGGACCAGCGCCTCGAACCGCTGGAGCGCCCCGGTCAGGCAATTGACGATCGGCTGCCAGTGCAGATGGAGCTGCCCGGCATCCAGCGCTTCCCGCAGGTCGCGCTCGAGTTCCCGGCGGTTGGTTGAGACGCGGTCCTCGGACAGGGTTGGCAGGGCGGCCGATGTATCCTCGTCGGTGCGCAAGACGGCGCCGGCTCCGCGGCGATCCGTTGCTTCCCGGGTGTTGGTAGTTTCCGCCTCGCTGCCCTCTCCAGGGCGCAGGACGTTTAGGCTGAGGCTCGAAGCATGCGGCATCGTTGATTCCTAACCGTCTGCAGAACGTTGGATGCAGCTCTACGCCTCGTTCTGACCACTATCCCTATAGATCTGCACTAAACCGCATAAAGCAAGCAGCATATTCGTACTCTTGCCGATTGGCTATCGCTGAAGGATAAGTCTTTGGTTGATCTGTTCATCTGGGAGTCACGAAAAGCAGTTTACGGGTTGGCTGGCATTGGCCCGGTACCTTGTCCCAGGCGGCGGTGTGGGTCGGAAGGTTCAGCGGTGCCCCGTATGCGATGCGATTGTGCGGTCCATAGGACAATGCGCCAGCTAGACGTTGCGGTAAGCATAGATGTCTAAGTATGCGTTCTCATCAAAGCGGCTCTTTTCGAAGGATCGTCGCAGGGTCGCACGGTCTGTTGCAGTGGAACTGAAGCTGAAATCCCGTTCACGCTCACCCTTCATCAACATGACCCTCTCAAAACCTGCTGCATGCCTGGACAGTATATCAGGATTGTTGCCGAGTTGGTCAATCGTGTAGAGGCAGAGTGCTGAAACAAGGGAGTTCGCTTTCGCAAAGATCTACAACTCAACCAAAATTATTGCCGGCGCTGCCCTTTGAGCGTCAATTTTGATCGCGAATCGACCAGTGATGGGCAGATTGAGCGTGTCTAGCGGCACGGCTGCAACTTGGATGATGCGTCGCCCGTTACGACTTACCATCGTAGCCCGGCGGTCGTCAGGGTTGCTCTGATCGGTCAAACCTAACGGAACGAAAAACAGCGCACTCGAGCAAAGCCGGTTGATATGGCTTTATGGGTTCGCCTCGTCCAACCATCTGTCCGAGCATAGCCTGGCAGAATGCTGCAATCACTTGCCGGCCCGCAATACCGCTACACAACGAGTCCGGCAGCGCCGAGCCGGTCGCACAGCGCTCCGTGTAGCGCGTTACGCAGCCCCCGTAGTCACCGAGTCGCGACGGGAGCTAAGGTTTGTTTCGAAACCGTCCTTGTCACCGATGATCCCTGGGGCAGGTCGATCCCGTTCTTGTTCAGAACGGCTTTTCAACCGATCTCATCCCTGTCTTTCTAGCAGAGATCGCTGCCATGTGGTAACAGAAGAGCCATAGTTGCACAACGCAGGAGACGGAAAGGATTACTGATTCGATGGCGGCTCCTTCGGCGCCCTCTGAGTTGGAGCTGGAGACAAACGTTTTGAGGCGGACAGCGGCCGGGGCGGGTTGGACCGTCGGATGGCGCATGGCGACCCGGCTGTTAGGCCTGTTGAACACTCTGATTCTGACCAGACTCTTGTTGCCATCGGATTTCGGTCTGGTTGCCCTCGGCAGCAGCTTTGTTGTGTCGCTGGACGCAATGTCTGCCCTGGGTATCGAGGACGCCCTGGTGCGCGAGAGGGCGCCTGATCGCGAGTTGTATGACACTGCCTTTACGTTGAACCTAATTCGTTCAGGTCTCACAGCTACAATGTTAGCCGTGGCTGCTTTGCCGACGGCTGCCTTCTTTCGAGAACCGAGACTTGCGGATGTGCTTCTATCGCTGGCCCTGGGAACAGTTGCCACTGGCATGACCAACATCGGGATCGTAGATTTTCGGCGCACGCTCTCCTTTCATCGGGAATTTCGCCTATTGATCGCGCCACGCCTTGCTGGCGTGCTGATGACGGTCATCGTTGCCTTGTTAGCGCGGAGCTATTGGGCGCTCATCGCAGGCATTTTGACCGGGCGAAGCCTGACCGTCATATTGAGCTATGTCATGCATCCCTATCGGCCACGCCTGACCCTGCGGGCTTGGCGGCATTTGGCCGGGTTTTCGATCTGGACGTGGGCGCTCAGCATTGCCACTCTGGTCCGCGACCGAGCCGACGGGTTTCTGATCGGCTGGTCGCTCGATGCGACGCAGGTCGGGATTTACAGCATTGGCACTGAAATCGCCGATTTGCCGACGACCGAGCTGGTGGCGCCACTAGGACGCGCCTGCTTCTCCGGCTTTGCCGCGGCACGGCACGCCGGCGAAGACTCTGGACAGACTTACTTGCGGGTCGTTGCAGTCGTCGCATTGCTCACGTTTCCACTTGGCATTGGAATCTCGTTGCTAGCCGATCCGATGGTAAGGTTGGCATTCGGATCAAAATGGGTCGAAGCAATTTTTGTCATTCAAATTGCGGCACTATTCTGTTCAATGACAGTTTTTGGACAGATCAGCAATGTATTGTTTGGCGCGCACGCGATGCTGCGGTCCTTGTTTACGATCACCGTCTCTGGGATGTCACTACGGGTATTGCTCTTAGTTTTTCTTGTGCCCCGCATGGGCATTATCGGTGCCGTATTCGCAGCAGGCATCCCGATGCTGTGCGAGTATACCATTTACGTCGCAGTGACAATGCGTCGGTTTAATCTACTTTACAGTGATCTATGGCAACGTGTCTGGCGTCCGCTCGTTGCCGCCATAGCGATGGCCGGATGTCTTCACGCTTTAGGACTGGGCTGGGTTTCGACGTCAGGAGACACGGCATCGCTTGCATACGGGATCATCATTGCGGCTGGTTTCGGAGTCGGCCTATACATCTCGACCATTGTGGCCCTGTGGTTCGCGGTGGCCTGTCCGGTGGGAGCCGAAACCGATGTCTTGCTGTTCGCAGCAAAAATACTGAACCGCCACCGGAGTTCGTCAGGGCAGACTCCAGCAACTTAGACCCCGTTTTGAAAGGTTGGCTTGGCTGAGGTG
>CAXTUO010000365.1:0-4665 GCA_964247175.1 uncultured Acetobacteraceae bacterium
CGCAGCCGCAGGAAGGAGCCGGCCAGGAAGGTGAGGTCGCCGATGCTGAACCCGCCGCTCAGCGTCCGCCACGCCAGGTACGCGTAGGCGATGGAGTACCCGACTGTGCCAAGCGCCGCGAGCGCACCGCCCCAGCCGGCGCGGCGCACCGCCAGCCGCCGGTTCTCCGTTTGCATGGCCAGCGACAACTGCTGGTAGCGTTCGATCAGGAAATCGTTGAGGCCGAAGATCTTGACCTCCTTCGCCGTTTCCGTGCTGGCGCCGGTCTGCCGGACGTAGTCGAGTTCCCGCCGCTCGGCCGTGCGGGCGAAGTTGAGCGCGTAGCTCTGCGCGTTGAAATGCGCCTCGCCCAGGAAGGCGGGGATCAGCGCCAGCAGCAGCAGCGCGATCAGCCAGGGCGCATAGGCCGCCAGCCCGGCGGCGAAGCTCGCCACCGTCACCACGTCCTGCGCCTGGCCGAACATCTGGCTGATCAGCGTCGTGCGCCCCGCGGTCTGCCGCCGGGCGCGGTCCAGCTTGTCCTGCAGCTCGCTGTCCTCGAAGTCCTCCAGGTCGAGCGTCGCCGCGTGCTGCATCAGCCGGATGCTGGACTCGTTGGTGAACCGCTCGGCCAGCATGGCGTCCACCAGCGACACCACCCGGCCCAGCACGTCCGTCAGCACCGCCAGGCCCAGTTCCGCGAGGATCAGCCCGGCGAGCCGCAGCAGCAGGCCGCTCGCGACCCAGCCGGCGGCGTCGGCCGGGTGGCCGGGCCGCTGCGACAGGTGCAGCACCTCGTCGATGATCAGCTTGCCCAGGAACAGCACCGCCACCGGCAGCAGCGCCCGCACCAGCCGCAGGGCCAGCGTCGCGGAGGTCAGCACGGGGCTGGTGCGCCAGATCAGCGCCAGGAAGGGCGGCAGGGTGCGCAACGCGCCCAAGCGTGCCCGCAGCGACGGGCGAGGGGGATCAATCGGCGACATGGGGGCTTGTTCCTGCATCGCGCTGTCTTGGCAAGCCCGCGATGGATCGCCAGGTGCCGGTTCCGCCTACCGAGCGTGCCACAAAGGAAGCCCTGCCATGCCCCCCCTCTTGCCCGATGCCCCGTTCGGGCGCGCCGAAGCCCGCGTCGTGCTGCTGGAGGGCGTCAGCGCCAGCGCCGTCGAGCTGTTCGCCGCAGCCGGCTACACGGACGTCCGGCGGCACGCCAAGGCGCTGGAAGGCGCGGCCCTGGTCGAGGCCGTGCAGGGCGCGCACATCATCGGCATCCGCAGCCGCACGCAGCTTTCGAGCGCCGTGCTGGCGGGCGCCGGGCCGCTGATGGCGGTGGGTTGCTTCTGCATCGGCACCGACCAGGTGGACCTGCCGGCGGCGCGCGCCCTCGGCATCCCGGTGTTCAACGCGCCGTTCAGCAACACCCGCAGCGTCGCCGAGCTGACGGTTGGCGAGATCGTCATGCTGCTGCGCCGCATCACGCCGCGCTCCGCGGAAGCGCACGAGGGCGGCTGGGACAAGTCGGCCCAGGGCAGCTTCGAGGTGCGCGGCAAGGTGCTGGGCATCGTCGGCTACGGCAACATCGGCAGCCAGCTGTCGACCATGGCCGAGGCGATGGGCATGCGGGTGATCTTCTATGACCGCACCAACAAGCTGCGCCACGGCAACACGGAGTCGGTGGCGACGCTTGCCGAGCTGCTGGGCCGCAGCGATGTCGTGACCCTGCACGTGCCCGACCTGCCTTCGACGCGCGGCATGATCGGTGCCGACGAGATCGCCGCCATGCGGCCCGGCGCGTATCTCATCAACAACTCGCGCGGCCGGGTCGTGGATCTCGACGCCCTGGCGGAGGCGCTGCGCGCTGGGCGCCTGGCCGGCGCCGCGGTGGACGTGTTCCCGGTCGAGCCGAAATCCGCAGGCGAGCGGTTCACCACGCCGCTGCAGGGCCTCCCCAACGTGATCCTGACGCCGCATATCGGCGGCTCCACCGAGGAAGCGCAGGAGCGCATCGGCGAGGAGGTTGCGCGCAAGCTGCTGGACTTCCTCGACAGCGGATCGACCGGCGGCGCCGTCAACTTCCCGCATGTGGAGCAGCCGCGCATCCCGGGCCGGCCGCGCTTCCTGCACGTGCACCGCAACGTGCCCGGCGTGCTCGGCCAGATCAACGCCGTGTTCAGCCAGATCGGCCTGAACGTGCTGGCGCAGGTGCTGCAAACCGACGGGGACCTCGGCTACGTCATGGTGGATGTGGAGCGCCGGCAGACCGGGCGCTCGGCGACCTTGGCGGCGCTGTGCGACATCGAGGGCACCATCCGGGCGCGGGCGCTCGACTAGCATTCCCCCCGCCGACCGTCCGGGGATTGGTCGGAGGCGCCCGGCCGCACTATATATGCGCGACCTTTCGCAGGAGCTTACCTTGGCAGCACTCAACCGCTTCGCGCCGCATGCCGACGATGAGGACCCCGACGCTCCCGATGTGCCGGAGCCGATGGGTCCCGACACGAAAGAGCCGGACGACAACAAGACGCTGTCCTCGCCCATCAACGAGCTTGAGACCCGGCTGTTCAACACCCGCAAGGTGCTGGTGTTCGGCGCGATCAACGACAAGGTCGCCCGCGACGTGACCGGTCGCCTGCTGGCCTTGGCGAGCGACTCCGACAAGCCGATCGACGTGTACGTGAACTCGCCTGGTGGCCACGTGGAAAGCGGCGACACCATCCACGACATGATCCGCTTCGTGGACGCCGTCGCCCCGGTGCGGGTGATCGGCACCGGCTGGGTCGCCAGCGCCGGGGCGCTGATCTTCCTGGCCGGCGCCAAGGAGCGACGGCTGTGCCTGCCCAACACGCGCTTCCTTTTGCACCAGCCGATGGGCGGCGTGCGCGGCCCGGCCACCGACATCGACATCGAGGCGCGGGAGATCATCAAGATGCGCGAGCGCATCAACCGCATCATCGTCGAGGAAACCGGGCAGACGATGGAGCGCGTGACGCGCGACACCGACCGCAACTACTGGATGAGCGCGGAAGAGGCCATCGCCTACGGCATGGTGAGCCGGGTCATCACCAGCATGAAGGACCGCTGACTGATCGGGCCGGACTGATTTCTAGTCCGGCCGGGTGAGCGCGGCCTCGATCCGGTCCCATCCGCCGCCGGGGATGCCGAAGCGGAGCCAGCTTGGCTCCGCTTCGAACCGCCGGACCAGGATGCCTGACCGTCCGAGGCGGTTGAAGACCTCGGCCGCCTCGGCGTGCTGCACCAGCCTGAACAGCCGTGTGCCGCCCGCGACGGGAAGACCGTTTTTCATCAGCAGGGCGTCCAACCGCGCCACGTCCGCTTGCAGCCGGGCGCGCGTGGCGTCGAGCCAGGCGGTGTCCGTCAGCGCCGCCGTGCCGGACGCGATTGCGGGACCGCTGACCGCCCAGGGTCCCAGGGCATTGCGGATGCTGCGCGCCATGGAAAGGCCGGCCACAGCGAATCCCAAACGCAACCCGGCCAACCCGTAGGTTTTGCCGAACGAGCGCAGCACGATTGCGTTGGGCGGCAGGGTGGGCGCAAGGCTCAGGCCCGGCTCTTCCAGATCAACAAACGCCTCGTCCACGATCAGGACGCCGACGCGCCGGGCCAACGCGGCCAGTTCGGCCCCGCGGCTGCGGCGGCCGTCGGGGTTGTTGGGATTGCACAGCACCGCGGCGGGAGCGCCGTCCAGCGCCGCCAAGCCTGCGACGAGGGACACCGCATTGCCGGCTGCGGCCCACGCCGCGGCGTGCTCGCCATAGGTCGGGCCGACGATGGCGATGCGGCCGGGCCGGAGTAGGTGCGGCAGGAGGCTGATCAGGATCTGCGTCCCTGGCGCCGCTACGACCATGTGCCGGTCGGCCACGCCGTAAGCCAGCGCCGCCGTGGCTTCGAGCCGTGCTACTTCCTCGGGTTCCGGCAGACGCTGGTAAGCCTCCGGTGGCAAGACGGGCACGGGGTAGGGCAGGGGGTTGATCCCGGTTGAAAGGTCGATCCATGGCTCCGGCGCCATAGGGAACATGGCCCGTGCGGCGATCAGGCCGCCGCCATGGGCCATCGCCAAGCCAGAGTCCGCCATGGTAGCCCCCGCCCGATGCTTCTCGCCTCCAACCTGGGCCTGATGGCCTGTGCCCTGGCGTTGGAGGCCGCGGCGGGATACCCCGGGGCCGCCTTGCGCGCCATCGGGCATCCCGTGATGTGGGCGGGCGCGCTGATCGGCTGGATGGACCGGGCCTGGAACCGCGACGCATCAAGCGCGTGCACCCGCCGCGTCCGAGGCGTCCTCGCGGTCGTGGCGCTGCTCGCTGCGAGCGCGGGCCCGGCGGCGGCGTTGCAGGCCGGCTTTGCCCTGCTGCGCCCGGCGCTGTCGCTGCTGCTGACGGCCGCCGCGGCCAGCACGTTGCTCGCGCAGCGCAGCCTATGGAGTTTCGTCGCCGCGGTTGGCCGTGACCTGCGCCGGGGCGGCCTGCCCGCCGGACGCGCCGCCGTTTCCCATATCGTCGGGCGCAACCCGGACACCCTGGACGAACCCGCCGTGCTCCGCGCGGCCATCGAGAGCTTGGCCGAGAACTTCTCCGACGGCGTCGTCGCCCCGGCGCTTTGGGGGGCGCTGCTCGGCTTGCCGGGGATCGCCGCCTACAAGGCGGTCAACACCGCGGACAGCATGATCGGCCA
>CAXTUO010000366.1:0-4664 GCA_964247175.1 uncultured Acetobacteraceae bacterium
AGGGGCTGAATGCCGAGGACGTGAAGCGCTACATCCGCTACATCGCCGACCGCCGGCTGGTGCAGCTCGGGCTGAACGCCTTGTTCCACGTCGAGGACAACCCGCTGCCATGGCTTGACGACATGCTGAACGCTGTTGAGCACGCCAACTTTTTTGAGAACAGGTCCACGGAATACAGCCGCGCCTCGACTCTTGGAACGTGGGAAGAAGCGTTCGCCAATAACGTGTTCGAGTCGGAACAACCTCAGGGTGTAATCCAGCTCATAGTATAAACGATCTGGTTTCTTACTAAACTTTAATAGTCGAAGGTTCGTTACTCTTGCACGAGGTGTTTTCACATCGGCGTTCGCCCCCAAATCGGGCGGACGCCGTGCGAACTCTCGCCATTATCCGGTCCCATGAAGCTTTTATCAGCCAGTTGATGCGAATTGACCAATCGACACGCCTTCGCATTATCGTGTAGCCTTGGAATTCGGCAATGCGAGGCGTGATGTGGAACACGACATTGAGGACGACGTTGAAGACTCGGTTGTCTCGAGGGACGTTGCGCGTGAAACGACCCCCACCGGCCTGCCCCGGCATACCCGCAGGCTGTCGGACAAGGTCCTGGTTGCGTTTCACCACGCCTGCGACACGGCCGACCTGGAGATTGCCGAGCATCTCCTCAACATCCTTGAGATCATGCTGACCCGGCGTCCAACCCATCCCGACGGCAACCGCCGCCGCAGCATCGAGGGCCTTGTCGCGGCGCATGAGCGCTTATGGCACCTGCGGCATCCGACGATCGAGAAGTAAGCCGCCGTTAGATCGGCAGCGCCGCGCCGTCCCGGAGCAGCGACTGCGCCGGTCCGCTGAACCGGCCGTCACCATCATGCAGAAGCAAGCCCGAGGCGATGCGGCCGGGGCCTTGCTGCGCCGCATGTCCCCGGATCAGCGCCAGCTTGGCGTCGCGGCCCGGCTTCGGCCATAGCGGGAACAGGGTCAGCCGTCCGAACCCCTTGGCTCGAAACGCTGCCATTGCCCGGACGGCTTGGCGTGCGGGCACCAGCACCGTCAACGAACCCCTGGGCCGCAGGGCCAGGCGCAGCGCGGCGATCCAGCCTTCCAGCGCCACCTCACCCTCATGCGTGGCGAGGCGGCGCCGGGCGACGGGCGGCGGCGTGTCCGCCGGGTTATGCCAGGGCGGGTTGCTGAAGGCATGGTCAAACGACCCGTCGCCGCGCCAGGCACCGATGTCGGCGGTCGTGACCGAAATTCCATCGAAGCCGTTCGCCGCGACGTTCTGCCGGGCAAGCTCGGCCATGGCCGGGTCCACCTCGACGCCCAGGCCCAGGACACCCGGCACCCGGGCCGCGAGGCAGAGCAGGCCGGCCCCGGCGCCCGTCCCGGCCTCCAGGACCCGCTCCCGCGCGCGAGCCGGGACGCTTGCCGCCAGCAGCACGGGTTCGATCCCCGTCCGGTAGCCCTGGAGCGGCTGCGCATAGCGGACGCGCCCGCCCAGCAGCCATCCCTCGGTGGTCAGCACCGGGTCTCCCCGGCCTCGTCCAGCACGCGCCAGGCCTGGCGCTCGTCCTCCGGCAGCACGGCAAGGCGGCGGGGGATCGCGCCGATGCCGCCTTCCATGGCGCTCACGTGGTGGTCGAGCAGGACGCTCTCAATGCCGGCATCCCGCAGCAGCGCGGCGAGGAAGCTGAGACGGACCAGGTCGTTGGAGATGAGGACGGTTCGCATGGACGCTTTCGGCTATGGGCGGCGATGACGCCTGGACGGATGCGCCGGGATGCTGGACAACAATGCCTTGGGGGACAAGGGACCGCATCGCTCGCCTTGATCCATTTTCGGAGACGCCGATATGCTGGCCATGGGGCCTGCGTGACCAATCAGGAGTTCAGCTTGGGCGTTGTCGCGAACCGGATGCCGGCGCCTGGGATCGGCGGCGCCGCGGCGCCGTCGGAGCCCGACGCCCTATCGGCGTTGGTCAGGCTGGTCGGCGCCGACCTGGCGGCCTGTAACCGCACCATCGTGGCGCGGATGGACAGCCCGGTGGCGCTGATCCCGCAGCTTGCCGCCCACATCGTCGCCGCTGGCGGCAAGCGGCTGCGGCCTTTGCTGACGCTCGCGGCGGCGCGGATGTGCGGCTATGCCGGGCCGCGCCACGTCCACCTGGCGGCCTGCGTCGAGTTCATCCACACGGCGACCCTGCTGCATGACGACGTGGTGGATGAAAGCCTGCTGCGCCGCGGCTTGTCCAGCGCCAACGCCGTGTTCGGCAACAAGGCGTCCGTCCTGGTCGGCGATTTCCTGTTCGCCCGGGCTTTTCAACTTATGGTTGAGGATGGGTCCCTCAAAGTCCTCGGCATCCTGTCGCACGCCGCCGCCACCATCGCGGAGGGCGAGGTGCTGCAGCTTGCGACGCAGAACGACCTCACCACGTCCGAACAGCGTTACTTCGACGTGGTGCGCGGCAAGACGGCCGCGCTGTTCGCCGCCGCCTGCCAGGTCGGCGCCGTCGTGGCCGAGCGGCCTGCACCGGAGGAGGCCGCGCTGGCCGACTACGGCATGAGCCTCGGCATGGCGTTCCAGTTGGTCGATGATGCCCTGGACTATGCGGCCGACCAGGTAACGCTGGGCAAGACGGTCGGCGACGACTTCCGGGAAGGCAAGATCACCTTGCCGGTCTTGGCCGCCTACCAGGCGGGCGATGCCGAGGCGCGCGAGTTCTGGGTCCGCACTATCGAGGCGAGCAGCCAGACGGACGCCGACCTGGACCGCGCCATGCTGCTGGTGCAGCGGAGCGGCGCGATCCGCACGACGCTGGTCCGCGCCGCCCGCTTTGCCAAAACGGCGAAGGACGCCCTGTCGGTGTTCCCCGACAGCCCGATGCGCCGCGCGTTGGCCGATGTCGCGGACTACACCGTGAGCCGGGTGAGCTGACGGGCTAGACGACGGCCAGCCGCTCCCGCCGCACCTGCACCGTCAGCTCGTCGAGCGCCGGCTCGATCCGGTCCAGCATCTCGTCGATTTCGGCCGCGGTCATGATCAGCGGCGGGCTGAACGCCAGGCTGTCGCCCGGCAGGCCGCGGGCAATCACACCGTGCTGCTCGCAGAGCTTGGTCAGGCGGCCGACAACCTTCTGCTTCGGGTCGAAACCACGGCGCGCGTCCTGGTCCGCGACTAGTTCCATGGCGGCGATCATGCCGACGCCGCGGACCTCGCCCACCAGCTCGTGCCCGGCGAACCGGCGGCGCAGCTCCCCTTGCAGGTGCGCGCCCACCGTCCGGACGTGATCGACGATGTTGATTTCGTCGTAGATCTTCAACGCCTCCACCGCGACGGCGGCCGGCACCGGGTGGCCCGAGTAGGTGTAGCCGTGACCGAAGGTGCCGATCTCGTGGCTTTCGCGCGCCAAGCCCTCGAACACCCGCTCGTTCACCATGACGGCGGAGATCGGCAGGTAAGCGGCCGACAGCGCCTTGGCGCAGGTGATGATGTCCGGCTCGATCCCAAAGGTCTGGGTGCCCCAGTAACTGCCGGTCCGGCCGAAGCCGCAGATGACCTCGTCCGCCACCAGCAGCACGTCGTGGCGGCGCAGCACGGCCTGGATCTTCTCGAAATAGGTGCGCGGCGGCACGATCACCCCGCCCGCGCCCATGACCGGCTCGGCGAACATCGCGGCCACGGTGTCCGGCCCTTCCGCGGTGATGAGCTGGTCCAGCGCCTCGGCGCAGCGCGTGGCGAAGGCTTCCTCGCTCTCGCCGGGTTCGGCGCCGTGGTAGTAGTGCGGCGTCATCGTGTGCAGGAAGCCCGGCAGCGGCAGGTCGAAGCTGCGATGGTTGTTCGGCAGGCCCGTGAGCGACGACGCAGCGACCGTTACGCCGTGATAGCCCTTGACCCGGCCGATCAGCTTCTTCTTCCGCGGACGCCCCATCGCGTTGTTGAAGTACCAGACCATCTTGACCGCGCTGTCATTCGCCTCCGACCCGGAATTGGCGAGGAACACCTTGCTCATCGGCACCGGCGCCCGCTGGATCAGCATCTCGCTGAGCTCGATCAGCGGCTCGTGCGATTTCGCGGTGAAGGCGTGGTAGAACGGCAGCTTGCGCATCTGGTCATAGGCGGCGCGCGCCAGCCGCTCGTTGCTGAAGCCCAGGCTTGCGCACCACAGCCCGGCGACGCTCTCGATGTAGTCGCGCCCCGCCTCGTCCCAGACCCGCACGCCTTCCCCACGGCTGATGATCATCGGCCCTGCTTCCTGGTGGGCGACCAGGTCGGTGTAGGGGTGCAGCGCGTGGGCGATGTCCCGCCCGGCGGCGGAGTTGGCGCGGACGGCGGAAAGGGGAGGGGTCATGGCGGGAACCTGCTGTGGGCGGTCCTGCTATTCTAGGCTGCAACGCCCCCCGTTTGGAACATCAATCGGTTCAGCCGGCTGCCGCCTTGCGCTCCGCCGCCTCCTCGGCCGACGCGACGCCGCCGTGGGCCGCCGACCAGGCGACGGGGTTCTCCAGGAAACGTCGCACCTCCGCCAAAGCCGGCTCGGCGAAATACGGCCGGTCGCGGCAGGCTTCCAGCACGTCCCACCAGTTGCACAGGTGATGCAGCGTGATGTCCATGGCGGCGAGCTTCTCGAAGCTGCCGGGGAACACGCCGTAGAAGAACACGACGAA
>CAXTUO010000367.1:0-312 GCA_964247175.1 uncultured Acetobacteraceae bacterium
GCAGGGCGCCCTGACCGAAAGCTGGGAGCTGTTCGTGGGCGAGAAGGTCTGAGAAACTGAACCCAACGGCCAGATGATCTGGAGGCAACCGTGAAGATCAAGTTCTACGCCCATGCGAGCTTCCGGCTGGAAGCGGACGGCCGCTTGGCGGTCGTCACCGATCCCTACCCCGCCCTGACCGCTTGACCCACCGACCCTGCTTTGTCTTGGAAGCCCCGCCATGCCGGACGATCCGCCATCCCTACCTTCCGAGCTCCTGGCTTTGCGCGACAGCATCGACAACATCGATGCCGCCATCATCCACATGCTGGC
>CAXTUO010000367.1:322-4655 GCA_964247175.1 uncultured Acetobacteraceae bacterium
GGACGGCCTGGCGGTCATCACCGACCCCTACACGCCCGGACCCGGCCACAGCGGCTTCGATCCGATCGAGGAAGCCGCCGATGTCGTGATCATGAGCTCGGCGACGGACGACTTCCATTCCGACCCGAGCCACGTGCGGGGCGAGCCGGTCGTGGTCAACGCCCTGGAACTGCCGCCGGAAGGCACGGAAGTGCGCGGGGTGCCGATCCGCTCCTTTCCCGCCTACGAAAGCATGACGTTCGATTTCCGGTCGGAGTTCGGCCGCGACCCCGACGCCAACGCCCTTTACCACTTCACCCTGGGCGGGCTGCGGGTGCTCCACATGGGCGACATCGGCAACCCGGTCGCGGCTGAGCACCTGGACGCGCTGCGGGGCCAGGTCGATATCCTGCTGGCGCTGACCGGCGAGCACGCGACCATCGCGCTGGACGACCTGGACGACGCGATCAAAGCAATCGGCCCGCGCGTCGTCATCCCCATGCACTACTTCCACCCGCGCGGCGTGCTGAAGATCGAGCCGGTGGAGCGGTTCCTCGGCCGCCTCCCGCCGCAGTCCGTCACGCGGGTCGGCGGCCCGGAACTGGAGCTGACGCCCGGGACGCTGCCAAGCGACGCGCCGCATGTCTTCGTGCTGGAGCAGTCGCGCTGATGGCCGTGCTGCTCTACGAGCACCCGCTCTCGTCCTACGCCCAGAAGGTCAAGATCGCGCTGCGCGAGAAGGGCGTGGCGTTCGACCTCCAAGTGCCCGAAAGCTTCGGCACCGGGCGCACCGACGGGCCGTTCGCCGCCGCCAACCCGCGCGCCGAGGTGCCGGTGCTCGTGGACGGGCCGACGCGCATCTTCGAAAGCACCGTCATCATGGAATACATCGAGGAGCGCTGGCCCGACCCGCCGCTGCTGCCGCGCGAGCCGGGTGGGCGCGCCGCCGCGCGCATCACGGAGGACGTGTGCGACACCCAGTACGAGGCGGTGAACTGGGGCTTCGGCGAGGTGCTGTGGTTCCGCCGCGCGGCCGGCCCGCTCGGCGAGGCACTGCGGGTGCAGGCGGCACGGCACACTGCCGTGCTGCAGGACTGGCTCGGCGCGCGGCTCGGGGATGCGGACTGGTTCGGAGGCGCGGCATTCGGCTGGGCCGATGCCGCCGCGGCGCCGGTGGTCAACCGCTCCGTCCACTACGGCCTGGGGCCGCCGCCGGGCAGCGCGCTGGCCCGCTGGCACCGGCGCGTGCGGGAGCGGCCCTCCGTCGCCCTCACCTTTGCCGAGTTCGACGCGGCGGCGGCCCGCATGGCGGCGGCGGCCGAGCTTTACACAACGGGCGGGCGGCGGCGGGAGTATCGCGACCACCGGCTGGAATGGATGGTCAAGTCCGGCGGGATCGAGGTGGTGCTGGCCGGCCTGCGCGACGGCAACATCCGCTTCCCCTGGCCGGACCCGTCGTAGCCCGGCCTGCGAAGGCGAGGCCGCCTGGCCTCGGCGGCGGGTGGCTGCCTGGCGTGTGCCGATCCACAGCCATCGCGCTCCCCGTTGCCGCCGAGGCCGTCCCGTCCGTCACCTGCCCGCCTTTATCCGACAAGGCAACATGTTCCTAACCCTGCACCACCTGCGCCACCGCCCTTCCCTGCTGGTCGGCCTTGCCGTCGCCATCCTGGCTACCGCGGCGGCATCACTGATGACGCGGACCATGACGGCCGTGCTGATCGGGTGGGACCTCGGCGTCGTCGCCTATGCCGCGACGTTCCTGGTCGTGATCCGGCACGCGACCCCGGACAGCCTCCGCCGCATCTCCGCCCTTCTCGACGAGGGCCGCTGGGGCGTGCTGGCCGCAACCGTCATCGCAGCCCTGGCCTCGCTCGGCGCCATCGTGGCCGAACTCGCCCAGGTGCACGGCAGGCCGCACGCCGGCTGGACCGAGGGGCTGGCCGGAGCCACGGTGGTGCTTTCATGGTTCTTTATCCACATGATCTTCACCACCCATTACGCGCACGAGTTCTGGCGCAGCGGCAGCGGGCTGAGCTTTCCGGGCAACGACCGCCCGACTTACTCGGAGTTCCTGTATTTCTCGTTCTGCATCGCGGTGGCGAGCCAGGTGAGCGACGTCTCCACCCAGTCCGCGTCCATGCGTCAACTGGTGCTTGCGCACTCGATGGTGGCCTACCTGTTCAACACGGCCGTCATCGCCCTCGGCGTGAACATCGCCGCCTCGCTCGCGAGTTGACCGACCTGTCGGCCTGCGCCTCGAACAGCAAGTTTGCTCCTTTCAACCTTTCCTTCGGCAGGCGGCTGGCGTAGGTCGGCTCCGGGTTGTGTGCAGCCCAAAGCCCGGCACCGCCACCATCATGGCCATCACGCAGCATCGGCTCGCATTGCTTCCATAGTCGGACAGTGTTCAAGGCCAACTGCCGCTTCTTCACCCGTCTGCCCAACTCCAGGGTGGCACACGGCGACGACGCGCGGCCGAGGCATTCCGGCCGCCGCGCACTCCCGTCCCGGACAGGCCATCATCCCGTCCGCATCACGGCAACACCTTTGCCGCCCGCAGTCGTCCGATCGCGTCGAGGATCGCGCCCGCGCTGTCCGCCGTTTCCGCAAAGCCGGAGCGTCGGATCTTGCCCATGTCGGACACCACGTCGAACCGCGTGTTGAAAACGAAATCCCCGAACCGCCAGCCGACGAGCTTCTCGTAAGGGATCGGCCGCAGCTCGTGCTCGGCCGCAAGGCGCCCCCAGACCTCGCCCTGAAAGCCCATGTGCTTGGCCAGGTTCATCGGCATCGGCGGGCCGACCGGAAGGTCGAGGCCGTCCGCCACCTGCGTCCAGACCTCCTGCCAGCGGAACGGCTCGTGCACGTAGTTGAACGCTTCGCCGCGCGCCGCGTCCGCGGTCGCCGCCCACAGGCTCGCCCGCCCGAGCATGCGGCTGTCGGTGACCTGCGCCCAGCAGCGCTCGTAGACATCGACCGGCCCCGGAAAGCGCAGGGGCGTCCCCGTCGCCCGCGAGATCGCGGCAAAGGCGCCGATCACGGTGGCGATGTTCATCGGGTTGCCGACGGCGTCGCCCACCACGACGTCCGGACGCAGAATGGAGAACTCCGGTCCTCCCGCCGCGGCCCGCCGGCGGAGCTCGTCCTCCTGCGTGTAGTAGAAGTTCGGCGGAAGGTGCCGCGGCCCGTCCTCGCGGAACGGTGCCCGGACCGGCCCGAGGTGCACTCCATACACCTTCGCACCCTGGTAAAGCACCACCCGTTCGACGGGCGCGCCGGCTTCTGCAAGCCCGTCAAGGAGGTTGACCAGCATGGGTCCGTTCACTGCGACCTCGGCTGCAAGGTCGGGCGCGGGCAGATAAGCGGCAAAGAACACGTGCGTCACGTCGCGGCCTGCCGTCCGGAGCGCCTCAAGCGTGCTTGTCCGGTCGCGAAGGTCGGCGACGATGGTCCGGACCCCCTCGACCTGCCTGCGTCCGAGTGCGGCCACCTCCCACTCCGCCCGCTCGCGCAGCACGTCGAGCAGGCCTCGCCCGATAATGCCGCTCGCGCCGGCCACCAGTGCTACCTGACCTGCCATTCTCGCCACTCCTCGTCTGTGGCCGACAAAGCGTTTCCGCGTGGCCCGGGTTTGCCCGTCATCAGCGCAAAGCGCATCACGCGGCAGACAACGTGGCGCTGGCCACGTCAGGCAGCGGCTTTGCCCGAGAAGGGTCGCCTTCGGACCATGCTACATCCGAAAGCCGCGGGATGGCAGCACTGGCAGCGCGGACGGAGCCGGCGCATCTGGGCGCGGCTTATCCGGCGGGGCAGTCGGCAGTGACGCCGGCACCGCAAGCCGCGCCCGCCTGACCTGCTGCTCCAGCATGTGCAATGCCTGCGCCATGCGCCGGCCCAGCTCGCGCAGGCTGTCGGCCACCGCGGTGCGAAAGCCCTCGATGGCCTCGACGTTGCGTCGGATGGCCCGGTCCTGCTGCCAATCGGCGAACTCAGCTCCATGGTCGTGCCCTCCGGCCTGCTGGCGCTGGATGCGCAGGTCGGAGCGGATGAAGCGGTCGTGGGCCGCATCCTCCTCGCGTTGCAGCTTGTCGGCCAGGTCGATGCCCAGCGACTTATAGGGCTTAGCCACAATACCGTTCATTTAGGTGGTTAGCCACCCTATATCGCTGGTCGGGTGTTCTAGGATCGACAGCGATGGCGGGTGTTCCTGCCGGCCTTCCGGCCGGCGTTCGTATCAGCGACCACATCAGCCTCGGCGTGATCGCCAAGACGTTCCCGCCCGAGCGGGTGCGGCAGGTGCTGGCCGAGACCGGCAAGGCGAGCGAGCGCGAGCGCGACCTGCCGGCCCAGGTGA
>CAXTUO010000368.1:0-4645 GCA_964247175.1 uncultured Acetobacteraceae bacterium
AGCCCAGCCTAACGTTTGTCAGATGACCGCGCTGGCCCGAACAGACGACCATGAAGCGAGGGCGGGGGAGCCGATGGCGGGATCGCGCCGCACCCTGCTCGACGGCGCCGCCCGGCTGTTCCGCTGCCACGGCTATGCCGCCGTCAGCATGCGCGACATCGCGGCGGCGTGCGGCATCAAGGCCGGCAGCCTGTATTACCATTTCCAGTCCAAGGAGCAGATCGTCTCGGAGGTGCTCGACACCGGGGTCGGCACGGTGTCCGAGGAAGCACGCCGCAGCGTCGCGGCGCTCCCGCCGGCCGCACCCTTGGAGCGGCGCCTCCGCGCCGCAATCGGCGCCCACCTGCACGCCCTGCTGGAACTCGGCGACTACACCGGCGCCAACATCCGCATCTTCGGCCACGTCCCGGAACACGTACGCAGGGCGGCCCTGGCGAGCCGCCGGCAGTACGAGGACTGGTGGCGCGATCTGCTCGCCCGCGGAAAGGCGGAAGGCGCGTTCGCGCCGGGCACCGATCTCCGCCTGCTGCGGCTGTTCCTGCTCGGGGCGATGAACTGGTCGCTGGAATGGCACAAGCCCGGACCCGCCGACGTCGAGGAACTGGCCGACCGGCTGACCGCGATGGCGCTGCACGGCGTGGCCGCGCCCAAGCCCCGGCGGAAGCCGCGCGCCGCCCCGTGACCGTGCTCCGCAGCGCCGTGTCGCCGCGCGACGAGCGGTTCCGCAGCAACCTGGCGCACTACGACGCGGCCCTGCGAACCCTGCGCGCTGCCTTGTCCCACAGCCTGGCCGGCGGCGGGCAGGCGCACGTGGCCCGGCACCACGCCCGCGGCAAGCTGCTGGTCCGCGACCGCATCGACCGCCTGGTGGACCCGCTGACGCCGTTCCTCGAACTCTCGCCCCTGGCCGCCTGGGGGCTGTACGGCAACGAGGTCCCGGCGGCGGGCATCGTCACCGGGATCGGCATCGTCCACGGCCTGCCCTGCATGCTGATCGCCAACGACGCCACGGTGAAGGGCGGCAGCTTCTTCCACGAGACGGTGAAGAAGCACCTGCGCGCCCAGGAGATCGCGCGGGAAAACCGCCTGCCGTGCTTGTACTTGGTCGATTGCGGCGGCGCTTACCTGCCGGAACAGGACCGGGTGTTCCCCGACCGCGGCCACTTCGGCACGACATTTTACGAACAGTGCAAGATGTCGGCCGACGGCATCCCGCAGCTCAGCGCCGTGTTCGGCGGCTGCACCGCCGGCGGCGCCTACATCCCGGCGCTGTCGGACGAGGTCGTCATGGTCCGCGGCCAGGCGCGCATCCACCTGGGCGGCCCCTCCATCGTCAAGGCCGCGATCAACGAGGACGTGGACGGCGAAACGCTCGGCGGCGCAGAGATGCACACCCGGGTGTCCGGCGTGTCCGACTACATCGCCGAGACCGAGACGGAAGCCCTGGCGCGGCTGCGGGGGATCGTCGCCGGGCTGAACAGGCAACGCCCGGTTGCCGCCCCCCGCCCGGCCCGCCCTCCGCTGCATGACCCGGCGGAGATCGGCGGCATCATCGAGGCCGATCCCAAGGCGCCCTACGACGTGCGCGAGGTGCTGGCGCGGCTGGTCGATGGCAGCGAGTTCGCGGAATTCAAGCCGGACTGGGGCAGCTCGCTGGTGTGCGGCACGGCGCACCTGCACGGCTACCCCGTCGGCATCCTCGCCAACAACGGCCCGCTGTTCTCCCCAAGCGCGCTGAAGGGCGCGCACTTCATTGAGCTGTGCGACCAGCGCCATATCCCGCTGCTGTTCCTGCAGAACATCAGCGGCTTCATGGTCGGCACGGAGGCCGAGCGCGGCGGCATCGCCAAGCACAGCGCCAAGCTGGTCTATGCCGTGAGCTGCGCCCGGGTGCCGCGCTTCACGGTTATTATCGGCGGCAGCTACGGCGCCGGCAACTACGGGATGTGCGGGCGCGGCTTCGGCCCGCGCTTCCTGTTCGCCTGGCCGAACGCGCGCATCGCCACCATGAGCCCCGATGTCGCCAGCAACGTCCTGCTGGAACTGCGCCGGGGCAGCCTGAAGCGCGGTGAGGCGGACGCGGCCGAGATGGCGGAGTTGGAACGCCAAACCCGCGCCCAGTTCACCGAGCAGAGCGACCCCTATTACGCCACCGCCCGCCTGTGGGACGACGGCATCATCGAGCCCGGACAAACCCGCGACGTGCTGGGCCTGTGCCTCGCGCTGGCGGCCAGCGACCCGCGGGAGGAGCGCCGCGCCCCGGTGTACCGGATGTGAGCGTGTCCCGCATCCTGGTCGCCAACCGCGGGGAGATCGCCTGCCGGGTGGTCGCGACCTGCCGCCGCATGGGCCTCGCCAGCGTCGCCGTGTATTCGGACGCCGACGCGGGCGCCCTGCACACCCGCCTGGCGGACGACGCGGTCCGCATCGGCCCGGCCGAGGCCGCCCGCAGCTACCTCGACGCGGACGCGGTGATCGCCGCCGCCCTGGCGAGCGGCGCCAATGCGATCCACCCGGGCTACGGCTTCCTGTCCGAGCGCGCGGTGCTGCCGCGCTTGTGCGAAGCGCATGGCCTGACCTGGATTGGCCCGTCTGCGTCGTGCATCGAGCGCATGGGGTCGAAGATCGAGGCCAAGCGCATCGCGCGGGACGCGGGCATTGCCTGCGTGCCGGGCTACGACGGGGACGACCAGTCCGACGCGCGCCTGGCCCGCGAAGCGGCGGCCATCGGCTACCCGGTGCTGGTCAAGGCGAGCGCCGGCGGCGGCGGGCGCGGGATGCGCCGGGTGGACGCCGCGGACGGGTTGGCGGACGCCCTCGCCTCCGCCCGCGCCGAAGCGCAGGCGGCGTTCGGCAGCCCCGTCCTGCTGCTGGAAAAGCTGATTGAACGCCCGCGCCACCTGGAGGTCCAGCTCGCCGGCGACCGCCACGGCAACCTGGTGCACCTGTTCGAGCGGGAGTGCTCGATCCAGCGCAACTACCAGAAGGTGATCGAGGAGGCGCCCGCCCCGAATCTCGCCGAACCCGTGCGCCAAAGACTGTTCGACGCGGCGGTCCAACTCGGCCGGGCCATCGGCTACGACAGCCTGGGCACCGCCGAGTTCATCCTGGAGGATGGCGGCGACACGCCCTGGTTCCTGGAGATGAACACCCGCCTGCAAGTGGAGCACCCCGTCACCGAGCAGGTCACGGGCTTGGATCTCGTGGAATGGCAGGTCCGCATCGCGCGCGGCGAGCGCCTGCCGCTGCGGCAGCCGGAGATCACCCTGCGCGGCGCCGCCATCGAGGCCCGGCTGAACGCCGAGGACCCGGCCCAAGGCTACCGGCCCGGCACCGGCACCCTGCTCCGCTTCGATGCCGCCCCCACGGAGGGCATCCGCATCGAAACCGGCGTCGAGGCAGGGTCCATCGTCACGCCGCACTACGACAGCCTGCTGGCCAAGGTCATCGCGACCGGGCCCGACCGGGTGGAGGCGGCACAGCGCCTCCGCGCGGCGCTCGGCCGGCTGGTGGTGCTGGGCGTCCCGTGCAACCAGGCGTTCCTGCGCGACATCGTTTCCCACCCCGCCTTCCGCGCCGGCCGCCTCACCACCCGCTTCCTTGACGAGGCCTTCGGGGGTGGCTGGCAGCCGCCGGCGGCTGACCCGGCGCTCCTGCGCGACGCGGCGGTCGCGGCCTGGCTCCTGTCCGTCGAGCGCGGTGCGCCGGGTCCCTGGGCGACGCTGGGCGGCTTCCGAATCACGGAACCGGCAGGCCGGCCCGCCCAGATGTTCCTTGAGGTCCACGACGGCGCAGCAACCCAAGCCGTGACCGTCATCGGAAGCGCCGCGCGCTTCTCGGTCGATGGCGGCGAGGCGGCCGAGGCCACGCTGCGCGACGGGACCGTGACCCTTCGCACCCGCACCCGCACTGCGCGTTTTGCAACGGCGCAGGACGGCGACGCCATCCTGCTGTCAGCCGATGGCTGCGTCCACACGCGCCGCGTCCTGCCCGTCACCGAGGCCGTGACCGGCCCCAAAACCGCCGCCGCAGGCCCGCGCCTCCTCGCCCCGATGCCGGGCCTGGTCATCGCCGTCGAGGTCGCACCCGGCGGCCGCGTCGAGGCCGGCCAAGTCGCCGTGACGATGGAAGCCATGAAGGTCGTCATGCGCCTGCCCGCACCCGTCGCCGGCCGCGTCCTCCGCGTGGCGTGCGCGCCGGCGGACACCGTGAAGGGCGGCGACCTGCTGATCGAGATCGAACCGGACGGAGGCGCATAGATGGCAGGCCTGTTCTTCGAGGAGTTGCCGGTCGGCGCCGTCTTCGACCACCCGTGGCGCCGCACCGTCACCGAAACGGACAACGTGCTGTTCTCCTCCATGACCATGAACCCGGCCCGGCTGCACCTCGACGCCCACTATGCCGCCGGAACCGAGTTCGGCCAGGTCATCGTCAACAGCCTGTTCACCCTCGGCCTGACCATCGGCATGACGGTCAACGACACCACGCTGGGCACCACGCTCGCCAACCTCGGCATGAGCGACGTGCGGTTTCCGAAGCCGGTGTTCCACGGGGACACCCTGGGCGTGCGCACCGTCGTGCTGGCGGCGCGGGACAGCAAGTCCCGCCCCAACGCCGGCATCGTCGAGTTCGAGCACACCGCCAC
>CAXTUO010000369.1:0-940 GCA_964247175.1 uncultured Acetobacteraceae bacterium
TCGGCAGCGACGGCGTCAGCTACGGCGCGCGCTTGCCGGACAGCACGTGGCGGGAGCACATGATGCAGGAGGTCGGCCCGTCGCTCGATCTGAACCGCGTGCACTTCTGCGGACGCATGGAATACGCCGACTACGTCCGCCTGCTGCAGCGGTCGGATGCCCATGTTTACCTCACCTACCCCTTCGTGGCGTCGTGGTCCCTGCGGGAGGCGCTCGCCATCGGTTGTCCCCTCGTTGCCAGCGACACCGCCCCGGTGCAGGAATTCGTGAGCCATGGCCAGACAGGATTGCTCACGCCCTTCCTTGACCCAGCCGGCCTTTCGCTGCGCATCCAGGAGATGCTTGAGGACATGGCGCTCGCCGCCCGGCTGCGGCACGCCGCCCGTGTCTGGGCCGAGCAGCACTTGCGCATGGAGGACCACCTGCACGGTTACGCGCGGCTGATCAGCACGCTGGTTGCGGGTTAAGGGGGCGCCTGCGGTTTGTGCTTTCGGGCGCGCTGGGGCACCTTCGGCGCGACGGGAGAATGCAGCATGGTCGAGAACATCAGCCCAATGCAGGTTTGGGACGCGCTCCGCACTGATCCGGAAGCGCAGGTCGTCGATGTCCGTACGGATGTTGAATGGGCCTATGTCGGCCTGCCGGACCTTTCGGCGGCCGGGAAACGGCCGGTGCTGATCCCCTGGCAGCTCTTTCCGTCCATGCAGGTCAACGCAGCCTTTGTCGATCAGATGAGGCAGGCCGGGCTGACGCCGTCCCACAAGATCTACTTCCTGTGCCGGAGCGGCGTACGCAGCCTCGCCGCGGCCCAGGCGGCGCAAGAGGCCGGCTTTCCGCAGGCCTACAACATCACGGACGGTTTCGAGGGGCCGCCAGATGAGGACGGGCACCGCGCCAGGGCGGCGGCTTGAAGGCCGAAGGCCTGCCCTTGCAAGCATGG
>CAXTUO010000369.1:950-4642 GCA_964247175.1 uncultured Acetobacteraceae bacterium
GAGGAGGGGCACCGCGGCACGGTCGCCGGCTGGAAAGCGGAGGCGCTGCCCTGGCGGCAGCGGTAGCGGCTACTCGTCGTACAGCACGCGCAGCACCACGAACCACTCGTAGCGTGGGTCGAGGACGCGCCCGTCCGCGTCGGACAACATGCCGTTGGCGGCTGTCGGCACATGCTTCATCGTGACGCCGCCGCCGATGTTGCCGCCAACCGTCGTGAGCTGGCCGGGCGCCGCCGCCGCCACGATGTCGCAGTGCCCGTAGAACCTTGCGCCTGACAGGTCCTCAAACCGCATCGGCCGCTTGCTGCCCCGGCTGACGCAGATCAGGTCGCCGGGCTGCGGGGCGTAGGCCTCGGGCCGCTCCGCGCGCAGCACGCCCGTGTTCTGCACGGCCGCATTGATGTAATCGGCATGCAGCGGCGAATACGGGAACCGCCGTCCGGCCCCGGCGGAGCGCATGACGTATGACACGAACGCCGCCGACCAGGCCGGGGCGTCGCCTTGGTAGAGTTGGCCGAACTCGTCGTACTTGCTCGTCCACTCGCTTTCCCGCGACCCGGCGTCCTGGCCGAGCCACCAGTACTCCCCGACGCGCTGCCACAAACCCGGCTGCTTGTCCGGGCGCAGGTTGCGGGGCAGGGGGTGGCTGTCCGGCGGGTCGTCGTCCACCAGGCCGCCGAACCCGCGCCATTCCCGCATCGCGATGCCGATGGCGTTCGCGCGGGAAAACGGCTCATATGGGCGCTTGGCGAAATCGGCGACGTGCTGGTCAAGCAGCACCGGCTGCACCGCCAGGGTTGCCTCACCGGCCACGGGCGGCACAGGGCGCGCCGCGCAGGCGGTCAGCATGAGCGGGATCAACAGGCCGCGCAGAACCATGCGCGGCACGATGGCATAATCGTGCAATCATTTCAACTTGCGGATTAAACGGTGGCATGAGGCTCGCCCGTTACGCCCGGTCCCGGAACATCGCTTGCAGCCCGTCCGCCGTCGCGTCGCACCGTCCACGCTCGGTGATCAGCCCGGTCAGCAGGCGGGCGGGGGTGACGTCGAACGCCGGGTTGGCGGCTGGGCTGCTGGTCGGCGTGACCCGGACTGTGGCGGGGCGGCCATCCGTGCCGCGCCCGGTCACGGTCGTGACCTCCGCGGCGTCGCGCTCCTCAATCGGAATTTCCCGGACGCCGTCCGACACCGTCCAGTCGATGGTGCTCGACGGCACGGCCACCCAGAACGGCACCTTGTTGTCGTGGGCCGCCAGCGCCTTCAGGTAGGTGCCGATCTTGTTGGCAGCATCCCCCGTCCGCGTGACCCGGTCGGCGCCCACGATGGCCAGGTCCACCCGCCCATGCTGCATCAGGTGGCCGCCAGCGTTGTCGGAGATCACGGTATGCGGCACGCCGTGCTTGCCGAGTTCCCAAGCGGTCAGCGCCGCGCCCTGGTTGCGCGGCCGGGTCTCGTCCACCCACACGTGCACCGGCACGCCGGCGTCGTGCGCCATGTAGATGGGCGCCAGCGCCGTGCCCCAATCCACTGTCGCCAGCCAGCCCGCGTTGCAATGCGTCAGGATGTTGACCGGCTGTTTCGCGTGCGTTCCCGAAACCGCCTTCGCCTCCGCCGCCTGCTGGATCAGCGGCAGGCCATGCCGCCCGATGGCGGCGTTCTGCTCCACGTCCTCCTCGGCGATGGCGGCCGCCTCGGCGTAAGCGGCGGCGGCGCGCTGCCCCGCAACCGTGTTGCGCAGCCGGGTCAACATGCGGTCGAGCGCCCAGCGCAGGTTGACGGCCGTAGGCCGCGTGGCGGCAAGCTGCGCCGCCGCCCGCTCCATGGCGTCCGTGCCAGGGTCGTCGCGCAGCGCCAGCGCCAGGCCGTAGGCCGCAACCACCCCGATCAGCGGCGCGCCGCGGATCTGCATGCTGGTGATGGCGTGGGCGGCCTGGCGCAGCGTGGTGAGGCGCAGGAAATCCAGCGACCAGGGCAGCTTTGTCTGGTCGATGACGCGGACGGACCACCGGTCGCCCTCGTCCACCCATACGGCGCGGTAGGGAGTGCCGTCGATCTTCATGTGCGTTCCTAGATGCGTTGATGCAACACGCAGACCAGGGTGAACAGCCGCCGCGCCGTTTCATGGTCGATGCTGGCCTTGTTCTCCAGCCGCTCCCGCAGCAGGGCCGCGCCTTCGTTGTGCAGCCCACGGCGGCCCATGTCGATGGCCTGGATGCGCTGCTCCCGGCCCTCTTCCACCGCCAGCATGTGGCTGTCCACCAGGAGTTGGTAGTCCTTGATCAGGCCGCGAAACGGGCCGAGCGCCAGCACCAGCATCTGCAGCGGCGCGTCATGGGCGTCCCGCACGTCGAATACCAGCCGCCCCTCCTGCACCGAAAGATGCAGCACGTAAGGACCCGGCGCTGCCGCCCGCTCGGACGTGCCGCAGAGCTGGAACTGGTTTTCGAATTCCAGGTCGGCGACCGCCTGCGCCCGGTCGGCATCCAGCAGCGGATTGAGCCGCGTCAGCGCCTCCCCCGCCAGGACAACACGGTCGAGGCCCTTCGGGTGGGTCGGGACCGGGTCCTCGCTCACTCGTCGTCCGACTTGGCCATGCCCAGCTTCAGCATCAGCCCAAGCGTCGCCCCCTTGACCGGCCGCAGCAGGATCAGCGTCATGATGAGGCTCACGGGCAGCCAGAGCGCCGCTTGCACCCAAAGGTCCGGCTTGAAGGCGCCGTCCACCCAGAACATCAGGCCCACGATGATGTGGCCCACGATGAAAATGGTGAAGTACGGCGGTGCGTCGTCGGCCCGGAAGCGGCCCAGCGGGGCGCCGCACGCCACGCAGGCCGCCACCACCTTCAAGTAGCCGTCGAAGCAATGGGTTTGCCCACACGCCGGGCATCGCCCGACCGAGCCGCGCCCCATCGCGGTGAGCAGCGGCGGCACCGGCCAGGACGGCACGGATGGGGTGCGATCCGGCTGCCAGCGGACGGGAGGTGTCTGGTCGGGCATGGTCACAGCCCCTTATGCCGAAGTGAAGCCTGCAAGCCTGATCCTGGCCCATGCGAGGTCAAGGAGCAAATTGGGCCAAGCAGGCCGAGGATCAACCCAAGCGCCGCGCCGGGCTGGACTACGCCTGGACTTTCGGTGCGGCGTCTGCAGAGCGCACGCATAGGACAGGGCCTCGTCGCGTGTTGCCGAGCCGGCCCGGCGACATTATGAGCATACCCCCAACAGCGTCCAGCCACGCCAAGCACCCAGGAAATCGCCCTATGCAGACGCATGATGTCCGCGTCCACCCGTCCAAGTCCAAGCTGTCGCGGGAGGACCAGCTCGCGTGGAAGATCGCCGCCGTCGCCGCCGACCCGGTCGCCGTGCCAAATGAGACCGCGGAGATGATCGTGAACCGGGTCATCGACAACGCCGCCGTCGCCATCGCCAGCGTCAACCGCCATTCCTGCATCAGCGCCCGCGACATGGCGCTGGGGCACAGGCGGGACGGCGGCGCCACGGTGTTCGGCATGGGCGACGGCGTGCGGGTCAGCCCGGAATGGGCGGCCTGGGCCAACGGCACCGCGGTCCGCGAACTCGACATGCACGACACGTTCCTGGCCGCCGACTACAGCCACCCCGGCGACAACATCCCGCCGATCCTGGCCACGGCACAGACCTGCGGCAAGTCCGGTGCCGACCTGCTGCGCGGCC
>CAXTUO010000370.1:0-4632 GCA_964247175.1 uncultured Acetobacteraceae bacterium
AACCCGCCGCCGCCGTCGAAGTCCGAGCTGATGCCGACATGCGCCAGGCCGCAGCGCTTCACCACGTAGTCGATGTGGTCCACGTAGTCGGACACGGTCACGCCGTCCGCGCGGGCGCCGGGGCGGACAAAGCTCGGCACGGCGGTGATGTTCACCATGCCCTCGCAGTCCCGCAGCGCGTCCAGCATCAGGTCGTCCACGTTGCGCGGCACGTCGCACAGCGCCCGCACGCAGGAATGCGTCGCCAGCACCGGCGTGCGCGACAGCATCGCCGCCTGCAGCGCCCCCTGCGCCGACACGTGCGAGATATCGACCAGCATGCCGAGCCGGTTCAGCTCCCCCACCGCCGCCCGGCCGAGCTCGCTCAAGCCCCCATGCAGCGTTTCCGCGTCGCCCAGGTCCTTGCGCGGGTTGCTGCTGTCGGCCAGCGCATTGTGCCCGTTGTGGGTGAGCGTCAGGTAACGCGCGCCCTTGGCCCGGAACGCCGCAAGCATCCCGAGGTCCTCCCCCATCGCGTGCCCGTTCTCGACCACGGGGATGACCGCGGTGGCGCCGTCCCGGTGCGCCGCCTCGACCGCATCCGCGGTGGAGGCGACCCGGGCGCTCCCGCCCTGCCCGCCCTCTTCGCGCCCCATGGCGTTGATCGCGTCCAGCATGGCGAGCGCCCGGCTGCTTGCGGCCGCCCACCCGTCCGGCGTGCGCGGCCCCTGCGGCACGTAGGCGGCGAAGCAGCCGGCCTTCATGCCCCCCGCCCGCATCTTCGGCAGATCGACCCGCCGCCCCGTCTGGTCCCGCGGCGTGTCCGCGAAGAAGTCCTGGCCGGCGGGCCAAGGGATGTCGATATGCGTGTCGAGCGCCAGCAGCGTCGCGTGCAGGGCCGTCGCGTCCATTCCCTGGCCCATCGTCAAAACCCCACGCGGTCCCCGCCCTTCAGGTGCAGGATCGCCCGGGCTTCCGCGGGTGTCGCGATCTCCAGGCTCAGTTCCTCCAGGATGTGCTTGATCTTCGCAACCTGCTGCGCGTTGGACCGGGCCATCTGGCCGCGTCCGATATACAAGCTGTCCTCCAGCCCGACGCGGACGTTGCCGCCCATGATGCCGGCCATGGTGGTGAACGCCATCTGATGCCGCCCGGCCGCCAGCACCGACCACACGTAGTCCCGTCCGAACAGCCGGTCCGCCGTTTCCCGCATGAACAGCAGGTTGCGCTGCTCCGCGCCGATGCCGCCCAGGATGCCGAAGATCGTCTGCACGAACAGCGGCGGCTCCACCACTTTGCGTTCCAGCATGTAGGCCAGGTTGTAGAGGTGCCCGACATCATAGCACTCGAACTCGAACCGCGTGCCATGCCCACGGCCCATGGTGCCCACGATGTTCTCGATGTCGCGGAAGGTGTTGCGGAAGATGTGGTTGTCCGTGCCGGCGAGGTACGGCTTCTCCCACGGGTGCTTCCAGTCCGTGATCTTGTCCCCGGCGCGGGAGATGTTGAAGTTCATCGACCCCATGTTGAGGCTGCACATCTCGGGCTTCGCCTGCATGGGCGCGGCCAGCCGCTCCTCCACCGTCATGTTCAGCCCGCCGCCGGTGGTGATGTTCAGCACGGCGTCGGTGGACTGCTTGATGGTGGGCAGGAAGCGCATGAACACGGCCGGGTCGGGGGTCGGCTCGCCGGTTTCGGGGTTGCGGGCGTGCAGGTGGATGATGGCGGCGCCGGCCTCGGCGGCCTCGATGGAGCTCCTCGCGATCTGCTCCGGCGTGATCGGCAGGTGGTCCGACATGCTGGGCGTGTGGATGGCGCCGGTGATGGCGCAACTGATGATGACCTTGGACATGGACGGCTTCCCCGTGGTGGCGTTGCCGTCATCCTGCACCCGCGCGCGCGGTGCCGCCACCCTTGCCGGCGCGGGCCTCGCGGCTGTATGGTGCCTGGGTGTGTCCGCGTAGCTCAGCAGGATAGAGCACAGGATTCCTGGTTGCGAAATTGGGCGCGGCGCCCGGAAACGGCGCCGTGGATCCGCTCAAAGTCGGGGAACGCTTCGGCCGCTTGCGCCATGCCGATCCCGAGCCAAGCCGCGGCGCCTGCCGTGGACGGTGTAGAGACTGGACGGGCGGCGCCTACCGGCCCCGGCGAAAGCCGCGGCCCAGGGCGAAGGGACAGTCCAGACCACGAACGTCTTTGCGCAGATGGCGGTGCCATTTCGCGGGGGCGGCGGCGAAAGCCGAAGTGGGATGAATCCTGGGGCCGTGGGTTCGAATCCCGCCGCGGACACCATTCTGCCTCCAACCGATGAAACGGGTCGGTGACGCCGGTTCCGGGTGACGGGGCGTCACAGCGTCGCCCCGAAGATCAACTCCAGCTTGGCCCTGACCTGCGGCGTCACGGACGTTTCGCCAGCCTCTATGGCCTCCAGCTGCACTTCCGAAATCCCCAGGCTCGCGGCCAAGTCGGGGTGGGACATCATGTGGAGCTCGCGGAGACGGCGGATGGTGCGGCCGAAGACGAGATGCAAGTGGCTGACGGCTTCGGCGGCCCGCCGCGCAACATAATCGTCGGCCGTGTCTTCAGCGGGCTCGGTAGGCTTCGGTTCCTGGGTCATTACGATGGCCTCTGGTCGGCAACAGGAACGTTACTGGCCAGACGGGCATCTGGATGCAGCGGTCGGGACCATTACTGACGTGACCGCTCTGGCACCCGCGGCGGCCTCATGGCCGCTTTCGTCATGCCGGAGGGCGATGCGCCTTCAGTCCTTCAGCCGCGAGAACAGGTTCCGCGCCGGGCCAAGCCTCCATCCCAAGCCTCAGCCCCCAATCCTCAGTCGATGAGCGGGAAGTCCGTCACGGCCGCCGAGGGCACGCCGAGGTGGTCCAGCAGCAGCAGCCAGGCGCACACCCCAGCCAGGATCGCCAGCAGGAGCAGGACCCTCGTGGCCGCCCCACCCAGCCGGGGACCCGGCCAGCGCCGCGGCGCGAACCGCCTGACCGGCGCCGCCGGCCCCATGGCTGCCAAAGCATCCCGCAACCTGCCGAGGCCGCGGTCCTTCGCGGGGTGGCTTGAATGGTTCAGCATGGCTCCATCACCTGCTGCGCCGTGCAGGCCAGGCGGCCACCACGAGGGCCACCACGCCCGCGGCCAGCAGGATGGCTTGCAGCCGCAGGAGCGTGCGGTCCTCCTCGTCCTCCATCCCTGGCGGTTCCCAATTCGAGATGTGCATTGCGCGCCCCCTGCCGATGGCCGAACCCCGGCCATGGCGGCAGCTATGCGCGCAACGGCCCGGAGCGTCTGTGACCTGGGTCACCCCATGCCCACGCTGCGCGCCGGGCCGGGGCCATGGAGGATTTCAAATCGAGACCGGATAGGATGCGCTTCCGGGTTCACCTGTGCCTCCTTTCGATCTAGAGCGTTTTCAGGCTGACTGGAGAGAGTCTGTGTTCCAATGCCTTCCTCAGCGTCGGCGTGTCCTGGGTGGCCTCCTCTTTCGAAAAACTGGTGCCGTCTGACCCACAGGATGCGCCACATATCAGCGCAATGTCCGGGTGTTTCCGGTCAGCCTGAGAACGCTCTAATCTCCACGCGCTGCCGATCGCGACCGAGGGCTGACCCCAGGGACACGGGACGTATTGTGCACTGCGCGCGGGATGACATCGCAAGGCTCGGCGCCGCTTGCGGCCGCGGCGGCTCCTCCTCGCGCGCTCTCCCGTCCATGGCCGCCGCGTGAGGCCGGCGCTTTCCCGCGCGACCAAGCGCGACGTGCTGGCGGCCACGCCGCTGTTCGCCATCCTGGGGCGCGAGGAGCTGACGGCCCTGGCCGACCTTGCGGGGGAACGGCGGGTGGCGCGGGACACCGTCGTGATGCACCGCGGCGACCCGGATTGCTCGCTGCTGGTCCTGGTGCTCGGCCGCCTCCGCGCGGGCGCTGTGTCCATCGAGGGACGGGAGGTCACGATCGGCCTGATGGAGCCGGGCGCGGTGCTGGGCGAGGTCGCCCTGCTGGACGGAAGGCCGCGCAGCCTCGACGTGGTGGCGATGGCGGACAGCCTGCTGCTGTCCGTCGAGCGGCGCGACTTCCTGCCGTTCCTGCTTGCCCGGCCGGAGCTGATGCTGCGGTTGATGGTGCTGCTCTGCGACCGGCTGCGCCGGAACAGCACCGCGTATGAGGACCTGGCCCTGGCGCCGCTCGCGGTCCGCCTGGCCCGGCTCCTGCTGACCTTGGCCGACGTGCACGGCGCCCCCACGCCCGACGGCGTGCAGATCCGCCTGGCGCTGTCGCAGCGCGACATGGCCACCCAGATCGCCGCGACGCGGGAACGGGTGAACAAGCAGCTCCGCCAATGGCATGAGGCCGGGGTGCTGGGCGGCCGGGGCGGCCGCCTGGTGCTGCGGCAGCCGGCGGCGCTGCGCGCGCTGCTGGCATAGACCGCGGCCCAGGCGCCTGGCATGATCCGGTGATGCCGGACCTTCCCACCCTGTCGGCCTTTGCGCTGGCCGTCACCGCCTTGATGCTGATCCCGGGGCCGAACGTCGCGCTGATCGTGGCGAACTCGGTCGCCTACGGGCGGCGCTACGGGCTGCTCACGGTGGCGGGCACCAGCACGGCCATGGTGGTGCAGTTGGGCCTGACCGGGTTCGGCATGG
>CAXTUO010000371.1:0-4622 GCA_964247175.1 uncultured Acetobacteraceae bacterium
GCTCGGCGGCGTGATCCTGATGTTCAGCGCCATCGCCGTGCTGTTCTTCCTGCCGTGGCTTGATACGTCGCCGGTGCGCTCTTCGCGGTTCCGGCCGATCTACAAGCAGTTGATCCTGGTGATGGTGGCGAGCTTTCTGGTGCTCGGCTACGTTGGCGGCAAGCCGCCGGAGGGCATCTACGTCGTGCTCGGCCGGGTGGCCACGGCCTACTGGTTCCTGCACTTCCTGGTGCTGCTGCCGATCCTCGGCAAACTGGAGAAGCCGCTGCCGTTGCCGGAAAGCATCGCCCGGCCCGTCGTGCGGCGTCCGCCGCCCGGCGGCGGCGGCGGTCCGTTGCCGCAGGGCGCCACGGCCAAGCCGATGGAGAAGCCGTGATGCGTTTCGCACCTGCCTCCGCCCTCGCCCTGCTGGCGAGCGCAGCCTTGGCCCCTTGTGCGTTCGCGCAGGGGCACGAGGCCGTCAGGGCGCCTCATCAGCCCTGGAGCTTCAACGGCCCGTTTGGCACCTTTGACCGTGCGGCGCAGCAGCGCGGCTTCCAGGTGTACAAGGAGGTCTGCTCCAACTGCCATTCCATGAAGGAGATGTACTACCGCAACCTCACGGCCATCGGTTTGAACGAGGAGCAGGTCAAGGCGATTGCCGCCAGCGCCACGGTGCCGGGTGGGACGGACGATTCGGGCCAGCCGGTGGAGCGCCCGGCCTTGCCGTCAGACCACTTCCGGTCGCCATTCGCCAACGACAAGGCCGCCCGGGCCGCCAACGGCGGCGCGCTGCCGCCGGACCAGTCGCTGATCGTCAAAGCGCGGGAGGACGGTTCCGACTACGTGTTCGCCCTGCTGAACGGCTACCGCGATGCGCCGCCCGACGTGAAAGTCAGCCCGGGGCAGTATTACAACGAGTATTTCCCCGGCAACCAGCTCGCCATGCCGCCCCCGTTGCAGGAAAATGCCGTGACCTACGCCGACGGCACGCCGGCCACGGTTGAGCAAATGTCCCGTGACGTGGTGCAGTTCCTGACCTGGACCTCGAACCCGGAACTGGAAACCCGCAAGCGCATGGGGGTGAAGATCGTGATCTTCCTGGCGCTGATGACCGGTTTGACCTACGCCGTGAAGAAGAAGGTCTGGAAAGACGTGCACTGACCGTTCTCTCCGTCTGGACGGGATGGACGCCGCGCGGCAAGGTCGCGCGGCGTTTCCCATTTTGAAAGGCAGGCGGCATGGCGGCGGACGACATCACGCCGGTGATCGGCATCATCGGCGGCTCCGGCCTGTATGACATCGCCGGGCTGGAGGGCAAGCAGTGGCGCCGGGTGGAAACGCCGTGGGGCGATCCGTCCGACGAGCTGCTGTTCGGCACGCTCGGCGGCGTGCGCTGCGTGTTCCTGCCGCGGCATGGCCGGGGCCACCGATTGTCGCCCACCCATCTGAACTACCGGGCCAACATCGACGCCCTGAAGCGGTCCGGAGTGACGGACGTGCTGTCGCTTTCGGCGGTGGGCAGCTTGCGGGAGGATTTGCCGCCGGGCCATTTCGTGATCGTGGACCAGTTCATCGACCGGAGCTTCGCGCGGGAGAAGAGCTTCTTCGGCGCGGGCTGCGTGGCGCACGTTTCCGTGGCCGATCCCGTGTGCCCCCGCATCGGCGACGCGGCGGAGGCGGCGGCTGGGGAGATCGGCCTGCCGGTGAGGCGGGGCGGCACCTACCTCGTGATGGAAGGCCCGCAGTTCTCCACCCGGGCCGAAAGCAACCTGTACCGGAGCTGGGGATGCAGCGTGATCGGCATGACCAACATGCCGGAAGCCAAGCTGGCACGGGAAGCCGAGCTTTGCTACGCGACGGTCGCCATGGTGACGGACTACGACTGCTGGCACGTCGGGCATGAGGCCGTGACGGTGGAGGCGGTGATCCAGGTCATGCAGGCCAACGCCGACGCCGCCCGCCGGCTGGTCGGCGCCGTGATCCCCCGGCTGGGCGCCCCGCGCGGCCCTTGTCCCGCCGGCTGCGACCGCGCGCTGGAACACGCCATCATCACCGCGCCCGGCCAGCGCGACCCGGCGCTGCTGGCCCGCCTGGACGCGGTCGCCGGGCGGGTACTCTAGATCCGCCGCGTCACCAGGAGGCCGATCACGACCAGGACCAGCACGCCCGTGATGCCGCCGGGAAAGGCCGACAGGTCGATGTCGAACATGGTCAACTGCCCGAGGCTGACGAGCAGGACGACGACGAGGAGGACAAGCAGGGTTATCATTGGCGTTGACGCCCTTGGGATGGATGGCTGAGCATCGGCAGCAGGATGAAGCCGGTCTGACCGTAACGGAAACGGCGCAACCCGCTCGAAGCGTAGGCGAGGGACATGCAATGACCTTTAGGCAGGCAGTGACGGGTGAGAATGCACAATGGGACCTGTTTTCCTATTCATTCATGGCGACCGTGTTGTCTTACAGTTTTGTAGGGCAAAAAATCACCGGACTGTTCGCCGGCTTGACGGTCTATGCATTGCTTAACCTGCTTATGTCAGCACACGCGACGTATCGGAAAGAGAAGCAGCCCACCATCCCGCAATGATCGTCGCACCGCGCCCGGGCATCATCTATGGCTGAAATCATCAACCTGCGGCGCGCGAGGAAACGCCGGGCACGCGAGGAGGCGGGGGCCGAGGCGGAAGCGGCGCGGGCTGTCCACGGGCGCACGAAGGCCGAGCGCCTGGCGCAGGAGCAGGCCCGCGCCTTGCAGGAGCGTCAACTCGACAACGCCCGGCTATCCGGTCCCGCCGGGGATGGCGAATCGCTGGAATGACCGGGCCAGCACCTCGTAGATCGGGCGCTTGAAATCGACCGCCAGGGCCGGCAGGTCGGCGAGCGGCGCCCAACGCCAGGCGTCGAACTCCGGGTGCGGGTCGAGGTCGAGGCGCACGTCCTCGTCCCGGCCGTCGAAGCGCAGGGCGAACCAACGCTGCTTCTGCCCGCGGAACCGGCCGCCGAGGGCGCGGCCAAGCAGGTCCGGCGGCAGGTCATAAGTGAGCCAGTCCGGGTGCTCGCCGATCACGGTGGCGGCGCCGGTGCCGATCTCCTCCTGCAGCTCGCGCAACACGGCGGCGCGGGGGTCCTCCGCCTCGTCGATGCCGCCTTGGGGCAGTTGCCAGCCGCCAGCCGCGCCTTCCGCGTTCGGCAGGTCGGCGCGCCGGGCGACGAAGACCTGGCCCGCGGGGTTGAACAGGACCGCGCCGACGTTGGGGCGGTAAGGCAGGCTAGTCATTGCGGGAACTCGCTCATCGTGTGTCGGCCATTGCGTGTTCCGGGGCCAGGGCGCTGACGGGCACGAGCTCGTAGCCACGCTTCTCGACATCCTCGGCCCAAGCGGCGATGCGCTCGATCGTGGTGGGGCGGAGCGGCCCGGCCAGGCCCAGGGCCGACCCATGGTCCCGCGCCAGGCGCTCCAGCGCGATGAGCTTGGCCTCGATGTCGGCGCGGGTGGCGGGGTCGTCGATAACCACATCCACCGTCCGGCCCATGCCGGGCGGGGCCGGGGCGCCGGGGCGGGGATCGATGTAAAGCAGGCCGCGCCGGGTTGCTTCCTCCGGCACGATGTTGAAGCTGCTGGCTTGGTCGGCGAACCGCTCCCCGCGCAGCCCGTCCGAGGCGCCGGTGAGGCCGACATAGCCTTGCAGGCGGCTCATCACCCATTCCAGGTTCTCGCGGTTCGTCGCCGGCGGGTTGCCGGTCAGCAGGGAACGCGGCCCGGCGTCGTTCCAGGGATAGCCGTCCGCCTCCATGGGCACGGAGGCCAGGATTTCGTGGCCCCGGCTGCGCGCGGCCTCCAGCAGGGCTTCCGGGTTCGGGGTGTAGGCGGAAAAGGCGAGCGACACGGCGCCGGGCAGCCGGTCAATGGCGGTGCGGCTGTCCGCGGCGGCGAGCCCCACCCCGGCCAGCAGCAGCGCGATGCGCGGCCGGGTGCCGGGCGGCGGGGCGGGGCGGCGATACACCAGCCGCGGCAAACGCTCACCGGCGCCGACGCGCGGCAGGCCGGCACCCGGGAACGCGCGGGACGGTTCCAGCAACGCCGGGTCAGGCTCGGCGATCCTGCCGTCCCACGCAGCCTTGGCCACGCGGGGCGGTACGGGCGGCATCGTCAGCAGGGCCGGGCGGCGGACGGGACCCAGGACCTGCAAGACGGTGATGCCTGTCAGCACCACGAGCAGCAGTCCGAGCCAAAAGCCCGCCAGGCCGCGCCAAGCCGCCGGCCAGCGCGCCAGCGTCCGCCAGCCGAGTGCCCGCTTGCCGCTCAGCGCGAAGCGCGGCGCTGCGTGGCCATGGCACGCAGGACGACCAAGCCTTCCTGCAACTGGAAGTCCGTGTCCGCCTTGGCCGCGTCAAAGGCCGGGAAGCCCTCCGGCGGCACCTTCGGGATGTCCTTCGCCACGGAAGGCAGGTCGGTGCGGGCCGGGGGTGAAGCCGGCTGCGGCGTGCCGCCCTGGTTGCGCAGCGCCTTGTTCAGGTCGGCCTCACGCTCCGGCCCGAAATGCGGCTGCTCCGTGCGGGACGGCGCGACCTCGATGTCCGGGGTAATGCCGAGGCCCTGGATGCTGCGCCCGGACGGCGTGTAGTAGCGCGCGGTGGTGA
>CAXTUO010000372.1:0-4615 GCA_964247175.1 uncultured Acetobacteraceae bacterium
GCCATGGACACGAACAACACCAGCATCGTTGACGACGAGCCGCTCACGCGCGTGGGCGCAGCAGAGCCGCCCGCCCAGCCGTCGCCTGTCCGGCCCCCCGCGGTTCGGCGCCGCCGCGCGTTGCGGCCGTTGCTGTTCGCGCTGCTGCCCGTGGCGTTGGCCGTGGGCGCGTACGGGTACGTCACCGGCGGCCAGGTCATGTCCACGGACAACGCCTACGTGCAGGCGCAGTCGGTCGGCGTGTCCACGGACGTGTCGGGCCTGGTTGACTCCATCGCCGTGCACGACAACCAGCATGTGAAGAAGGGCGACGTGCTGTTCCGGCTGCGCGACGCCTCGTTCCGCATCGCGCTGGAAGGCGCGCAGGGGCAGCTCGGCGCCGTGCGCAACCAGGTGCTGACGCAGCAGGCCGCGTATCGGCAGGCCGTGGTGCAGGTCGAGCAGGCCCGTGCCGACCTTCCGTACTACGAAACGGTGTTCAAGCGGCAGCAGGACCTGGCTGCCAGCGTTGTCGCGTCGCGCGCCAACTATGACCAGGCGCAGCACGACCTGGTGGCGATGCGGCAGAAGGTGGCGGTGGCGGAAGCGCAGGGGCAGGCCATGCTGGCGCAGCTCGGCTACGACGCGAACCAGCCGGTGGAGGACAATCCCTTCTACAAGCAGGCCAGGTCCGCGGTGGATGCAGCGCAGCGCGACCTGAACGACACCGTGGTGCGGGCGCCGTTCGACGGGATCGTGACCAACGTGGACTCGCTGCAGGTCGGCAGCTACCTGCGCGCCTCGCAGCCGGGGTTCAGCCTGATCTCCGACACCGACCTGTGGGTCGAGGCCAGCCCCAAGGAAACGGAGCTGACATACGTCGAGCCGGGCCAGAAGGCGACGGTCACGGTGGACACCTACCCGGGCACCGAGTGGACCGGCACCGTGGAAAGCATCAGCCCGGCTTCCGGCTCCTCCTTCTCGCTGCTGCCGGCGCAGAACACCACGGGCAACTGGGTGAAGGTCGTGCAGCGCATCCCGATGCGCGTGCGGCTGGACCTGTCCGGGCACAAGCCGCCGCTGCGGGTGGGCATGAGCGTGGTGGTGGAGGTCGATACCGGCCATGCGCGCGGCCTGCCGACCGCCTTGCAGGCGCTGCTCGACCGGGTCCGCGGCCGGCATGTCTAGCGCGGCGGCCCTCGCGCCGGCTTTGGGCGCAACCGGGCGCGTCGCCAACCGCGGGGCGATCACCGCCTGCGTGATCCTGTCGGTGGTCATGCAGGCGCTGGACACCACCATCGCCAACGTGGCGCTGCCCTATATCCAGGGCAGCGTGGCGGCCAGCGCGGACCAGATCAACTGGGTCCTGACCTCCTACATCACCGCGGCGGCGATCATGACCCCGCCGTCCGGCTACCTGGCCGCGCGCTTCGGGCGGAAGCGCATGCTGCTGGTCTCGATCGCCGGGTTCGTCGTCGCTTCCGTGCTGTGCGGCCTCGCCGAATCCCTGGTGCAGATCGTGGGGTTCCGCCTGCTGCAAGGCTTCTTCGGCGCGGCGCTGGTGCCGCTGTCGCAATCGATCCTGCTCGACATCTACTCGACCGAGGAGCGCGGGTCGGCCATGGCGCTGTTCGGCGTGTCCGTGATGGTGGGTCCCGTGCTCGGCCCGGTGATCGGCGGGTGGCTCACGGACAACATCAGTTGGCGCTGGGTGTTCTACATCAACCTCGGCATCGGCGCGGTGGCGTTTGCCGGGGTCACCGCCTTTGTCACGGAAACCCGGGCCGACGCGCGGACCCGGCTCGACTGGCTCGGCTTCGGCGCGCTCAGCGTCGCCATCGCGTCCTTGCAGGTCTTCCTGGACCGGGGCGAGCAGCTCGACTGGTTCTCCTCGGGCGAGATCACGGTCGAGGCGCTGATCGCCGCTTCTGCGTTCTACGTGTTCCTGGCGCACATCTTCACGAGCGACAAGCCGTTCGTGAACCCGCGCCTGTTCCTCGACCGGAACTTCGCCTTGGGCATGGTCTTCATCTTCATCGTCGGCATCACCTATCTCGCCTCCATGGCGCTGATGACGCCGTTCCTGCAGACCTTGATGGGCTACCCCGTGGTGACGGCCGGGCTGGTCATGGGGCCGCGCGGGATCGGCACGATGGCGTGCATGTTCGCCGTGGGCAAGCTGATCGGCCGGGTGGAGACCCGCTGGCTGCTGCTGATGGGGCTGGGCCTGACCGCCTGGGCCATGTTCGACATGACGGGCTGGACCCGCGACGTGTCGGAAGCGCGGATCGTGGTCACGGGCTTCATCCAGGGCGCCGGGCTGGGCTTCCTGTTCGTGCCGCTGTCGGTGGTGACGTTCGCGACCCTGCCGGCGGCCAGCCGCGGCGACGGGACGGGGCTGTACAACCTGTCGCGCAACATCGGGTCGAGCGTCGGCATCTCGGTCGTGACCGCGCTGCTGGCGGAGAACGTGCAGGTCAACCATGCCGACATCGCCGCCTACATCACGCCGTTCAACCCGGTGCTGCATATGCCGGCGATGGAGCAGGCGATGAACCCCTACTCGGCGGCCGGCCGGGGGCCGCTCGATGCGATGATCACGTCCCAGGCGACGATGATCAGCTACATGGACGACTTCAAGCTGCTGATGCTGACCTGCCTGGCGGTGATGCCGCTTGTCTTCCTGCTGCGCCGGTCGGCCGGCCCGGTGGCCGCGGACCATTCCGCCGTCATGGAGTGAAAGGGGCCGCTCAGCGCACCGCAATCGCCCGGTACACGGTGTTGCGCGAAACGCCCAGCCGCCGGGCCGTTTCGCTCAGGTTGCCGCCGGTGTCGCGGTGGGCCGCGAGTATCCGCCCCCTGACCGTGTCGCGCAGGCTGTTCTCCGCGCCGGCCCGCGGCGCCGCATGGCCCGCCGCGGCAGCCACGGCGGCCAGCGTGATCGGCTGGCCCGGCTGCTCCATCGCCAGCCGCGTCAGCACGTTGCGGAGTTCCCGGATGTTGCCGGGCCAGCGCCAGGCCGCCAGGTGCTCCAGCGCGTCCGGGTCGATGGCGCTGTCCGGCGCCACCTCCGCCAGCAGGCGCCAGGCGATCACCTGGAGGTCGGACCGGTCGCGCAGCGCCGGCAGCATCACCGGAACCGTGTTCAGCCGGTAGTACAGGTCCGGCCGGAAGCGCCCGGCCTCGACCGCCTCCTCGATCTCGATGTTGGTTGCCGCCACCAGCAGCACATCGACCCGGCGCGTCCGCCCGCCGCCCACGGGCCGCACCGACCAGTCGTCCAGCAGGCGGAGCAGGACGGCCTGCAAGCCCAGCGGCATGTCGCCGATTTCGTCCAGGAACAGGGTGCCGCCGTCGGCCTCGCACACCAGGCCGGGCGCGCCGCCGCGGCGGGCGCCGGTGAAGGCGCCGTCCGCATGGCCGAACAGTTCCGCCTCGATCAGGCTGCCGGTCAGCGCCGCGCAGTTCACCGGCACGAAGGCGCCCCGGCGTCCGCTGGCGCGGTGGACGTGGTGCGCGACCTGCTCCTTGCCGGTCCCGGTTTCGCCGCGAATCAGGATCGGCAGCCGCCGCAGCGCGCCCCCCTCTGCCTTGCGCAACGCGGCGCGCACCGCCGGGTCGTCAGCGACGAAACCGGGGGGCACGGCGGCCTTGAGCGGCACCGCGGCGCGCGGGGGCGCCAAGCGGACCGACAACGAATGCAGGTTCTCGACATCGGCCACGAAGACGCTGCCGACCCGGTCCTCCAGCCGCTGGAACCCGGCGCCCTCCATCAGCGCCGCGAACCGGGTGCGGAACAGGTCCTCGAAATGCCGCTGGGGCAGGGCGGGCAGGCCCTGCAGCAGGAAGCGCGCCTGCGGGTTCACCCCCAGCACGGTGCCCGCCGGGTCCAAGGCCAGCAGCCCGGCGCTGAGCGTGTGCAGGTACTCGGCGCGGCTGTGGAACGCCATCACCAGGTTGCCGCGGTGGTGCTGGCGGAACAGCCCGTTCTCGATCTGCGTCGCCGCCATGCCGACCAACGCCTGGGTGTGCTGCTGACGGGACCCGCAATGCGAGGACGCGTCGAGCACCCCCGCCAACGACCCGTCGGGGCCGCGCACCGGCGCCGCGGTGCAGGTCAAGGAGCCGTAATGCGCGAAGAAGTGCTCGCCGCCATGCACCGTCAGCGTTTGCGCGGTCTGCGCCACCGTTCCCAGCGCGTTGGTGCCGCGCAACGGTTCCGCCCACAGCGTGCCCGGCCGGATGCTGGCGGTGCGGGCAGCGTTGCGGAAGCTCGGGTCGGCGATCGTGTCCAGCAGGACGCCGTCCGGGCTTGCAAAGGCGATCAAGAAATTGCTGCCGGCGATCTGGTGATACAGCGTCTGCATCTCCGCCAAGGCAAGCGCCCGCACCAGGTCCGCCTGGTCGCGCGCCGCCTTGAGCTGGGCCTCGCCGATGGCCTCGATGGGCGGCGGGCGCCGCGGGTCCAGGCCCAGATCCAGGCAGCGGGTCCAGCTTGCCGAAATTTCCGGCGCCACCAGGTTCTCCGTTGCGGCGCCGTGGCGCTCCATGACGCCGCGCGCACGGTTCAGTCGGTCCAGAGCCGAAGCCTGCATGTCGCATCCTCCGCGGGCCGGTCGTTGCGCGGCCTCGTTCG
>CAXTUO010000373.1:0-4598 GCA_964247175.1 uncultured Acetobacteraceae bacterium
CGGGCCAGTCGGCGAAGTGCGCGTCGCCGCAATAGGGGGTCGCGCCGAACTCCACGACATCGCCGCTGAACAGCACCCGCTCCTTGGGCAGCCAGACCACCGTGTCGCCGGCAGTGTGGCTGCGCCCGATGTGGATGACCTGCACCTCGCGCTTGCCCAAAAACAACGTCATGCGCTTATGGAAGGTGAGTGTCGGCCAGGTCAGGCCGGGGATGCTGTCCCGCCCGCGGAACAGCCGGGGGAAGCGGCCGATCTCGCTGTCCGCGTCCTGCTGGCCGCGCTCCGCGATCATGTCCCGGCACACGTCGGAGGCGATGATCTCCGCGCCCTCGTAGGCGCTGGCGCCCAGCACCCGCACGGCGTGGTAGTGGGACAGCACGACGTGGCGGACCGGCTTGTCGGTCACGCCGCGGATGCGGGCGAGCACGTCGGCGGCCATCAGCGGCGTCGCCTGGGCATCCACCACCAGCACGCTGTCGTCGCCGACCACCACGCCGCTGTTCGGATCGCCCTCCGCCGTGTAGCCGTAGAGGCCCGGCGCCAACTCGTTGAAGCTGACGGTCTTGTCGGCGAGATCCGCGGTGCTGGCAAAGCCGGACATGCTGCGCCCCTTTGTGGCCTGCCCGCACGGTAGGCCACGCCGGGGCCGGCTTCAACTCACGGGTCCGCGCCGTCTTGGGACAGCCGCGCTCAGGCCCGCCGGGGCTGCCGGGCTTCCCAGAAGTCCCGGAGGTAGGTGTCCGCAACCGCGTCGTTCTCGGCCAGCAGCGCCGCGTGCCGCCCTTCCTCGAAAAGCTTCAGCCAAGCCTTTTGACCAACGTTCCGGCCGCGCAACGCTCGCCGCTTGAAATCCGCTTCGGACTTGAACTGGAAGTGCGCCACATACGCCGTCGCCAGCGCGTGGTCCTGGAAGCCCGGGCGGCTGGCGAGCGCCTGCGCCCGCTCCGGCCATTTGTCCGTGTAGTGGAGCAGGGGCACGCCGAGCACGTCGCAGACGCGCAGACCAAGGAGGTGGTAGTCGTCCCAGAAATGCCAGAACGCGCGGGCGCCCGCATCGATCTTGGGCGGTATCTTCTTGGGATCAGCGAAGCCTGCCCGGATGAAGTTCTTGGTGTGGAAGTCCATCCCGCGGTTCCGCCGGGTCAGGCCGGTCAGCACGCTGCCGGGCTGGCGCGTCAAGCGCCCACTGGCGCCGTAGAAAACCCAGTTGAAATACACCGCATCGAACTGCGCTTCCAGCGGCGCCATGAAGCGCGGCAAGTCGTTGTGCCCCTTGATGACCAGGAACTCGTCGATGTCGAGGAAGCAGAGCCACTCGGTTTCGAGCCGGTGGTGCGACAAGAAATGCAGATACATATGCACCTGGCGCCCCTTGCTCGGGTGCCAGTGGCGGTATGTGACGAACGGCCGGGAGCCCTTCAAGTGCGGGGCGACGGCGTTCCTCAGCGTGAACGGGTTGTCGTCATTCGAATAAAGGTAAACGTGGTCGATGCCGATGGCGCGGTGGTAGTCCAGCCATTCGAGGATGTCTTGCTCCTCCCATCGGGCGCAGGCAACGAGCGAGAATTTGTGCTGCGGCATCGCCCTGTTCCCGAATTCCCTCCGGGTCTATCCCGGAGAATCGTTTCGGATCAATAGTCGAATTGACAACGCTCATCAGAAGGGTCGACGCCATGGGGCATCGGCGCCCCTGCGCTGGGCAAGACCGAGCGGGCGCCCTGCCGCAACGGTGTTCGTGACACCGCGGCCCGACCCGGCCATCTTAGGGCATCGCCGCACCAGACGGCTTGTTCAGCCAGGAAACGCCCATGCTCGGATTGATGCAATCGCAGCCGCTGCTGATCTCTTCCATCCTGACCCACGCCGCCCGCCACCATCCCGAGGCCGAGGTCGTGTCCCGCACCACCGAGGGCGCGATCCACCGCACCAACTATGCCGGGATCGAGCGGCGTGCCCGCACCCTGGCCCGCGCGCTGCTGCGGCTCGGCGTGCAGCCGGCGGACCGGGTGGCGACGCTCGCCTGGAACGGGTTTCGCCACCTGGAGCTGTACTACGCGGTGTCCGGCATGGGGTCGGTCGTCCACACGGTGAACCCGCGCCTTTCGCCCGACGACATCGCCTTTATCCTGAACGACGCCGGCAGCGGCCTCGTGTTCGCCGACACCACCTTTGCCCCGCTGCTCGCCGCCATCGCGCCGCTCGTCCCCGGGGTGCGCGCCTTTGTCATGCTGGCGGACCCGGCGGAGATGCCGGAGGTGGCGCTGGCGCCGGGCCAGCAGCTCCTGTGCTACGAGACGCTGCTGGCCGACGCCGACGACGACTTCGCTTGGCCGGGCCTCGACGAGGCGCAGGCGAGCGCGCTGTGCTACACTTCCGGCACCACGGGGCGGCCCAAGGGCGTGCTGTACAGCCATCGCAGCACCCTGATCCACGCCTACGCGGTCAACCTGCCGGATGTGTTCGGCCTGCGCAGCATCGACCGCGTGCTGCCGGTGGTGCCGATGTTCCACGTCAACGCCTGGGGCATCCCCTACGCCGCGCCGATGGTGGGCGCGAGCCTCGTCATGCCCGGGCGGCACCTTGACGGCGCCAGCATGGAGGCGTTGCTGAACAGCGAGCGCGTCACGATGTCGGCCGGGGTGCCGACGGTGTGGATGGGGCTGCTGCAGCACCTGCGCGCGACCGGGGGCCGGCTCGACACCTTGCAGCGGCTGGTGTGCGGCGGGTCGGCCTGCCCGCCCATGCTGATCGACACGTTCGGCCGGGACTACGGGGTCAAGGTGGACCACGCCTGGGGCATGACGGAAACCAGCCCGCTCGGCGCCTACAACAGCCCGAAGCCCGGCACCGCCGCCCTGGCGCCGGAGGATGCCCAGGCCCTGCAATACAAGCAGGGCCGCGCCGTGCCCGGTCTCGACATGAAGATCGTGGACGACGCCGGGGCGGAGCTGCCGTGGGACGGCGCGACCTACGGCAACCTGATGGTGCGCGGCCCCTGGGTGGTGCGGCGCTACTTCAACGCCAGCGAGGACGCGACCGACGCGGAAGGCTGGTTCGCCACGGGCGACGTCGCCACCATCGACCCGCATGGCACCATGGAGATCACCGACCGCACCAAGGACATCGTGAAGTCCGGCGGCGAGTGGATCAGCTCCATCCAGCTTGAGAACATCGCCGTCGATCACCCCGACGTGGCGGAGGCCGCCATCGTCGGCGCGCGCCACCCGAAATGGGACGAGCGCCCGCTCTTGATCGTGGTGCCGAAGCCCGGGCGCACGGTGGACCCGGCGGACCTGCTCGCCTCCTACGCCGGGAAAGTCGCCAAGTGGTGGACGCCCGATGAGGTGGTGGTGGTCGAGCAGCTTCCGCACACCGCGACGGGCAAGCTGAACAAGCTGGCGCTGCGGCAGCAGTTCCGGAACTTCAAGCTGGCGTCGGCGGCGGACTGAGCTAACCCTGCGCCGTCGGGCGGACGATGACTTCGCCCACATCGATGTCGGCCGGCTGCTCGATCGCGAACGCGATGGCGCGAGCGACCGCGTCCGGCGGCATGGCGAACCTGTCCCGGGCGGCTTCGAGCTGCGCTTTCATCTCCGGGTTCGTCACGCCGTCCGTGAAGCGCGTCCGGACGAAGCCGGGCGACACGACCGTGACGCGCAGCTTGTCGCCGGCTTCCTGTCGCAGCCCCTCGGAGATGGCGCGCACGGCGAACTTGGTGCCGGAGTAAACCGACTGGTTCGCGACCGTCTTGTGCCCGGCCGTCGAGGCGATGTTGACGAAATGGCCGGTTTCCTGCTTGCGGAACACCGGCAAGGCTGCAGCGATGCCGTATAGCACGCCCTTGATATTCACATCGATCATCTCGTCCCAATCGTCCACCCGCAGGTCATCGAGCGGAGAGATCGGCATGACCCCCGCATTGCTGATCAGGACGTCGAGCTTGCCATACCGCTCACACGCCAACGCCACGAGGCCGGTGAGGTCGCCGCGCCGCCTCACGTCCGTGGATGCGTAAGCGGCCTCGCCGCCCGCGTCGCCGATGCGGGCGGCCAGCGCCGTGAGCGGCTCCAGCCTGCGCGCGCCAAGCACGACCTTCGCGCCACGGCTCGCGAGCAGGAGCGCCGCCGCTTCGCCGATCCCGCTGCTTGCGCCCGTGATCGCGACGACCTTTTCTTCCATTCCTGACATGATATCCTCCATGACCCGCATGCCCGGCGGTGTCCGCCGCGTCAGCGGCGCAGCGGAGGAAGCTGCACCAGCACGCGGCCCGGCGCCGGGGCAAAGGCGCCGAAGGAGAACTCGACCGGCGGCAGCGCGGCGTAGGCGCTGCCGGGCGGCGGCCAGACGCCGTAGGGGCTGGCCGGCGTCGTCGTGCCCTTCGGTCCCATCGGCGTCATCACCCGGCCGAACACCCGGCGCTGGTAGTCCTCCCCGCGGTCGGCGTTGGCGGAATGGTAGTTGGCCACGGCCAGGCTCCAATCGCCGGTCTGCCGAAACAGCGCCGACAGGAAGCGCGCGGCGTAGCGGGCGTTGGCCGCCGGGTCGAACGCTTCGTCCAGGCTGGAAAAGGCGCTGGGATGGTGCATGAGGTTGACCTG
>CAXTUO010000374.1:0-4596 GCA_964247175.1 uncultured Acetobacteraceae bacterium
GGACAACTCCGCCCAGCCGCAGATCCAGGCCGCCCACGGCCCGCTCGACATGCTGGCGGACCGCCTCGCCTGCCATGGTGGGCATGTAGCCCTCCGACGTGCGCTGCACCAGGCGCACCCCGAGCCTGGCCTCGAGCGAGGCGAGGCGGCACCCTACGGTGGACTGCGTCACGTGCAAGCGCTTCGCGGCGCCCATCAGGCTTTTTTGCCGGATCACTGCAAGGAAGAAGCGCAGGTCGTCCCAATCCATTCAACTCGCCTTCCTGCAATTTTGCGGCAGCAGATGCAAAATTGATCACTTCCTAAAGGGCCAGGAGGCGCCATAGTTCCTGCTGAACGCCAGGAGCAAGGCTTCTTGGAAGCGTGCTTGGTCAGCATCAACGTGCCAAGGGCATCCCATGGGGGCTGATGGCTGAGACATTGCGCAGCGGTTCGCGCCTGCCAGCGGCATGGAACACCGCCCCGCATGCGTCCAAGCGGAGGTGCAAGGTTCTAAGAAAGGTAAGCGCCACGAGTTGTCGTGCTTCGGATGCCGTTGGTGAATTCACCCGGCCCGGCCCGGCAGGAAGGAGCGCCCATTGAGCATTCCGACGCTGCCTGACTCGAGCGAGCCTAGGCCATCGACTGCCCCATCCGAGTTGGCTTCCTTCCGGCAGGAGAGCGCCGGCCACGCGGCGCCTCGTGTCCTACGATGCCAGGCCGGAACCGTTCGGGCAAAGCTCCAACTGGCGCCGCATCGAGGCGGAGGTGACCGATGGATGTCGAAGTCGTTCTAAATGCGGCTGCCATCATCGGGGAGGCTCCGAAGGTGGTCGGCGAGATGGTCGAGGGTCAGCGCCGAATCAGGTATCGCCGGGTCGGACTTCAGCATCGGACTTAGGCTGAGGCCGAGATACACGGGCAACAGGAACTTCCGCCAGCAGCGCCCCATGATGCCATCGATCGCCAGCCGGCGGGCCTCCGTGTCCGTGGGCGCCACGTACACGTCGCGGATGATCCGCCACTCGGCGCGGTCAGGCGTGCGGCCGGTGGTCGCGGCGCCGGCGGCCACGGCGTCCCAGTGCCGTGAGGTGACCGCCGGGTCCGGGCTGACGCTCAGGCTGACGGGGATGTAGCCCTTGGCACTCACCAGCTTGTGGTTCTCGGACCCGGGGGTCAGCCCGGCGATGGCGACCGGCATGTGCGGCTGCTGGAACGGCCGCATATGGTAGCCGAGGCCGGGCAGGTCCGACGCGGGCGCCTTCGTGGACCAGAACTCGCCTTGGAAGTCTTGGGGGTTTTCCGTCCACAGCCGGGTCATGATGCCGAGGGACTCGAACGTCATCCGGCGGTTGCGCCCGCCGGCCGTATCCACGCCGAACAGCGCGTGGTCCGTCGGCAGGGCGCTGACGCCGACGCCCAGCGCGAACCGGCCCTGCGCCATGTGGTCGAGGTACGCGGCCCGGTGCGCCAGCTCGACCGGGTGGTGGTAGGGCAGCAGGTGGCCGAGCGTGCCCAGGCGGATGCGGCGCGTGCGCGGCAGCGGCTGGGCGATCAGCAGGTCCGGCGCCGGGCACGGCTCCCACGCGGCGGTGGAGTGCTCGCCGATCCACGCTTCCTCGAAGCCCAGCTTGTCGAGGCGTTCCAGTTCCTCCAAATCCCACGCCTAGCCCTAGGCCACGGGGGTTCCGGGCGCATGAGTGGGCATGAGGAAGGCGCCGAACCGCATGACGCTCAGCCCTTCGGGTCGTTGATGAAGTCACTGTCGGAGAAGGTGTAGGGGTAGTCCGACCGCTGGTCCGCCATGCGCCCGAGCTTCGGCCGCAACTGGCCGAAGGCGCGGTAAACGGCCGGGTAGGGCTGCGCCGCGAACTCGGTGATGATCTTCTGCCAGGTGCGCGGCTTTTCCTTGATCATCGCCGCCATCTGCTAGGCGATCTCGTCCTCGGTCATCGCTTTCGTGTTCTTGCCGACGTCGAGCGGTTCCGAGACCTCGGCCGCCGCGTAGGAAAACACGTCCACGTCCTTGGCCACCGGGATCGTGCAGTCGAAGCCGGCCTTGAACACGCTGACCGGCGGAGCGTCCACGCCCAGGCTCGGGTCCAGCGGCAGCATGTTCATGCCCGGCAGGACCATGATCCCCTTCTGGGGGTTCAGCTCACTTCCACCCTTCCGTCCCACGTCGGCAACGGCCTGAGCCTCGCCCTATCCTTGGTGCCTGTGGGCCTGGCCGGTGGGTGCGTGATCGCTCTCGTGCCCGGCGCCCTCGCCTCCTTGTTCCCGACGGCCGTGCGGCAGAGCGGCTACGCCGTGCCCTACAATTTCGGCGCCGCCCTGTTCGCGGGCCTCGCCCCCTTGCTCCTCAGTTGGTTCGTGCGGGACTACGGGCTGCTCTCGCCGATGTACGTCTTCCTCGGCGCTTGCGCCGTGGCGTTCGTGGCCGGCCTCGCGCTGCGGCACGTCCCCCGCTATCTCGGTCCTTCCGCGGACCGGAGCGGCGGGAACGCCGCCATGCGCGTGCGCCTCGGCGCGACATCCTGATCAGGGCCGCGAAAGGAGATGGCATGATGGCGGATATCGACGCAGCCGTGCTGCAGGAGCAGCTCGACAAGGCCCTCGTCGCCGAGGTCGTGCAGACCGAGCGCGCGGCAAGGGATCAAGCTCAATGGGCCCGCATGCTTGCGTGCTTCCACCCGGACTCCCGTGTCGAGATCTCCTGGTTCCAGGGGACAGGCCCGCAGTTCGTAGCCGCATCCGAGCGGGTGTACGCGGCGGGCGCCAAGTCCCTCCACCAGATGGGTCCGACGCTGGCGCACGTGCGGGGCGACCGGGCGCTGGCCGAGACCGGCTGCGCGATCATGCTGCACGGCGCCGTCGGCGGCATGGGGGTCACCGTCACCAGCCACTCCCGTCTCTACGAGCGCCTGAAGCGGCGCGACGGGTAGTGGCGGCTCTCGGGCCTGCGGATCGCCTACCAGCACGACGCCATGGCGCCGCTCGACCCGTCGGACCGGCTCACGCTCGACAAGGGCTGGCTCGGCGCATGCCGACCGAGTTACCGCTTCCTTTCCTGCCTGCTCGCCGAGGGCGGCGAGACGCCCAACCCGGCGCTGGCCGGCGCGGACCGGCCCGAGACGGTCGCCGCACTGCTCGATGCCGATGGAGCTTGGCTCAGGGGCGGCTGATGGGAGCCCGCATGAGCCTCCTTCGGAAGTTCAGGCAAGCTTCCACCCGCCTCGACACGCCACCCTTCTCAAACCCTCATCACCCGTTCTCCGGCATAGCTCTGGGCCATCAGGGGATGTCGGTTTCGAAGAACTCGAACGCACCTGGCGTGTTGGAATGTGCGGTATGCGCGCTGCTGCCCGGGCACCCCAGGCGATGCGCGAGGTCAGACATGGCCACGGCCTGGGCCGCGGCGGCGGCGTCGCCCGCCCAGCAGGTCGGCAGCGTCGGTGCCAAGGCGTCCAGAAAAGCGGCAACGCCCCCGAGCTGCTGCGTGAGGAGGTCAAGCGCCTGGAGCGCCTCGATGGCCCGGTCCTGCTGCCCAAGCGCCGGGACGAAGCAACTCAAGGCCGCCTGAAGGCTGCACGCGGACTGCCCGGCGTCGGCGACCTCACGGCCCACCGCGCGCAGGATGTCGGAAACGCTTGCAGCTGGCGGCATCTCCTGGCCCTGCGGTCGCTCAGAACAGCTCAACGGAACCAACATCGGCTGGCGCGGCCTTGGCGCGGCGCTCGGCGGCAAACACCGTCGCCTCTCCCTGCTCGATGGTTATCTGGCGCGCGCGGCCGGAAACCGGCCAGAACTGGATGCGCCGGCCTCGGTCGCCCCGCAGGCTCCCGCCCGTGAAGGCGATCCGCTCCTGTTGCAGGAAGTGTTTCGCGAACTCGGCGTTCTGGGTGCCGATATCCGTGAGGCCCTCAAGCATCCGGGCGCCGCCGAACAGCTTGGCTTCCAGGCGCTCGCGCCGCGCGCCCTCCCGCAGCAGGCCGTTGACGAGCAGTTCCATGGCGTGGACTCCGTAGCGCACCGTGTCCCCGCCGGCCGCCTCGCCGCGTCCCGGCAGCAGGAAATGGTTCATGCCGCCCACCCGGGCCAGCGGGTCGCGCAGGCACGCCGCCACGCACGAGCCGAGGATCGTGGTCAGCACGACGTCCGGATCGGCGGTGACGTGGAACTCGCCCCGCACCACGTGGACGCGGCGCTCGGTCCCGGCGTCCAGCGCCGGCGATGGGCGCACCGCCAGCGCCGCAAAGGACGGCGTCACGTCAAGGGTCCGAACACGGCCTCGATCTTCTGCTTCAGGTTTGCCACCGTGAACGGCTTGACGAGGTAGTTGTTGACCCCGAACTGGATGGCGCGCTGCACGAGGTCCTTGTCGGCCTGCCCGGTCAGCATGATGTAGGCGGTCTTGGACGTCGGCGGATGCATCCGGATCGCCCGCAGCAGGCCCAATCCGTCCAGCTTGGGCATGTTGAAGTCGGAGATGACGAGGTGCGCCGGTGCTGCGATGAGCTTGCGCAGGCCGTCTTCCCCGTTCGGCGCCTCGTCGAGATCCTGGAAGCCGAGCTGCTGCAGCCCGCTCCGGATGAGCAGGCGCATGGAGTGCTGATC
>CAXTUO010000375.1:0-2988 GCA_964247175.1 uncultured Acetobacteraceae bacterium
CCCGGCGCCGCCATCAACCCGCTCTACGCCGCGCTCAAGGCGCGCGGCACCATCCGGCACATCCTGGCCCGCCACGTGGAGGGCGCGTCGCACATGGCGGACGGCTACACCCGCGCCAAGCCCGGCAACATCGGCGTCTGCATCGGTACCTCGGGACCGGCGGGCACCGACATGATCACCGGGCTGTACACGGCGCTCGCCGACAGCATCCCCATCCTATGCATCACCGGCCAGGCGCCGCGGGCCAAGATGTACAAGGAGGACTTCCAGGCGGTCGATATCGAGACGATCAGCAAGGGCGTCACCAAGTGGTCCGTCTGCGTGCGGGAGCCGGCGCTGGTGCCCATGGTGTTCCAGCAGGCGTTCCACGTCATGCGCAGCGGACGCCCCGGCCCCGTGCTGATCGACCTGCCCATCGACGTGCAGATGGCCGAGATCGAGTTCGACGACGACACCTACGAGCCGCTGCCCGTCCACAAGCCTGCCGCGTCCCGCCGCCAGGCGGAGAAGGCGCTGGCGATGCTGAACGCGGCCGAGCGCCCGCTGATCGTCGCCGGCGGCGGCATCATCAACGCCGATGCGAGCGACCTGCTGGTGGAGTTCGCGGAGCTGACCGGCGTGCCGGTGATCCCGACGCTGATGGGTTGGGGCACCATCCCGGACGACCACCCGCTGATGGCGGGGATGGTGGGCCTGCAGACCAGCCACCGCTACGGCAACGCGACGTTCCTCGAAAGCGATTTCGTGCTCGGCATCGGCAACCGCTGGGCCAACCGGCATACCGGGTCGGTGGAGGTTTACACGAAGGGCCGCAAGTTCGTGCACGTCGATATCGAGCCGACGCAGATCGGCCGGGTGTTCGGCCCGGACTTCGGCATCGTGTCGGACGCCCGCGCGGCGCTCGGGACGTTCATCGAGGTGGCGCGCGAGATGAAGGCCGCCGGCACCCTGCGGGACCGGGCCGAGTGGGCCGGCGCCTGCGCGCACCGCAAGGCCAACATGCTGCGCAAGTCCCACTTCGACACCGTGCCGCTGAAGCCGCAGCGGGTGTACGAGGAGATGAACCAGGTGTTCGGCCGCGACACCTGCTACGTCACCACCATCGGCCTGTCGCAGATCGCGGGGGCGCAGTTCCTCCGGGTGTACGAGCCGCGCAACTGGATCAACTGCGGCCAGGCCGGGCCGCTCGGCTGGACCTTGCCGGCGGCGCTCGGCGTGCGGGCGGCGGACCCGGACAAGCCCATCGTGGCCTTGTCCGGCGACTACGACTTCCAGTTCATGATCGAGGAACTGGCGGTCGGCGCGCAGCACAAGCTGCCGTACCTGCACGTCGTGGTGAACAACTCCTACCTCGGGCTGATCCGCCAAGCGCAGCGCGGGTTCCAGATGGACTTCGAGGTCAGCCTCGCCTTCGACAACATCAACGTGGAGCCGGACGGCGACGCGCCGCGCGGCTACGGCGTGGACCATGTGGCGGTGGCGGAGGGCCTGGGCTGCAAGGCGATCCGGGTGAAAAGCCCCAACGAGTTCAGCGATGCCTTTGCACGCGCCCAGGCGCTGATGGCGGAGCACCAGGTGCCCGTCGTGCTGGAGTTCATCCTGGAGAAGGTCACGAACATCTCCATGGGCACGGAGGTGGACAGCGTGAACGAGTTCGAGGACATCCTGTGCCTTGACCCGTCGCTGTCGATCCGCAAAAGCCAGGAGATGGGCAACACCGAACCACCAAAGGTCCTGGCCGACGCGCGCTGACCTGCTGGATAGGATGATAAAATGAGCAACATTGGCTTCATCGGCCTCGGCATCATGGGGCGGCCCATGGCGGGCCACCTCCTCGCCGGCGGCCACACCGTGTTCGCCTTTAACCGTTCCCCGGTGAAACAGGAGCTATTGGACCAGGGCGCCCGCGCCTGCGGCAGCCCGGCGGAAGTGGCGAAAGCCTCGGACGTGATCATCACCATGGTGCCGGACACTCCGGATGTGGAGGCGGTGCTGTTCGGGGAGAACGGCGTGGCCGGCGGCTTGGCCCCGGGCAAGGTGGTGGTGGACATGAGTTCCATCTCGCCCATCGCCACCAAGGACTTCGCCGCCCGCATCAACAAGCTCGGCTGCGACTACCTGGACGCCCCGGTGTCCGGCGGCGAGGTGGGGGCCAAGGCCGCCAGCCTCACCATCATGGTGGGCGGGCCGGAGCAGGCCTTCGCCAAGGTCCGCCCGATCTTCGAGCTGATGGGCAAGAACGTCACCCTGATCGGCGGCAACGGCGATGGGCAAACCACCAAGGTCGCCAACCAGATCGTCGTGGCGCTGACCATCGAGGCGGTGGCGGAAGGGCTGCTGTTCGCCTCCAAGGCCGGCGCCGACCCGGCGCGCGTGCGTCAGGCACTGATGGGGGGCTTGGCCACCTCGCGCATCCTGGAGGTGCACGGGGAGCGCATGATCAAGCGGACCTTCGACCCGGGCTTCCGCATCGAGCTGCACCAGAAGGACCTGAACCTGGCGCTCGCCGGCGCCCGCGCGCTGGGCGTGAGCCTGCCGAACACCGCGACCTGCCAGGAGTTGTTCAACGCGGCGGTGGCGGGTGGCGGCAAGGCCTGGGACCATTCGGGCATGGTGCGCGTGCTGGAACGGCTGGCCTGCCACGAGATCGGCGAAGCCCCGCCGGGCTGACGGGCAGGGCCGGCGCTACTTCCGGCGCCGCGCCCAATCCACGGCGTCGCGCAGCGGGCGCGTCGCCCGCCAGGTGGTGGACGCCTTGAGCGCCGCCACCTCCGCCCGCAGCGCCTCGATCTCCGCGTCGCGCGGGTCCGGGCCGGCCACCGGGACAGTCACTGGAGCGTCCGGCGCCGGCCTGCCGAACTCGGCCTGGTACCACCCGGCGCCGCGCAAGGGCGTCAATGCCTCGGGCACCGCGAAGCGACGCCGGTTGTACTTCTGGCCCGGCCAGTTGTCGCCGAGCGGGTCGAAGATCGGGCTGGCGGTGCGGCG
>CAXTUO010000375.1:3088-4582 GCA_964247175.1 uncultured Acetobacteraceae bacterium
TCTGGCCCGGCCAGTTGTCGCCGAGCGGGTCGAAGATCGGGCTGGCGGTGCGGCGGAAGAACGCCGTTGTCCGCGCGTCGCCCCGGTGCTCCCACATCTCGTCGTCGCGCAGGAACTCGTACAGGCGGTGGATCGTCGGGATGTGGATGTCGTCGATCACCAGCACGCCGCCGGGGCGGATGTGCGGGTAGATGAAGTAGTACTCCAAATCCGGGAACGGGTAGGCGTGCGGGCCGTCGATCAGGGCGAAATCGACGGGATCGGAGAACTGCCACTTCGGCACCATCACCTGGGACGGCCCGACGACAAACTTCGTCGTCTCGGACCGCAGGTAGGGGTGGCTCTGCGTGTTCTGCAGGCTGTCGCCAAACGGCAGGGTGAAGGCGGTGTGCCGGTCGCTCAGGTGCGACAGCAGCAGCGTGCTCAGGCCGCAGCCGGTTTCCACGGACACGCGGGCGCCGACGTCCTGATGCTCATGGAATATCTTCCAAAGCACTTCGGGATACAGCGACCCGCTCTCATGGAAGAACGGGGAAACCTCGTCGATGATCTTCTTGGCGATGGCCTGGCCCGGCGCCGTGCCGTTCGATAGGGCGGTCATCGGGCGGCGCTGACCGGCTTGGCTGCGCAGCCCGGGGGCAGGCCGCGCGGGTTCGGGGAGAAAACTGTTGTCGTCATCGCGCAGGCGCCCGTGCTTGAAGGCCATCATTCTAGTCTGCCGTCCCGCGTAAACGCAAAACGGCGTCCGGTTCCCCGGTCCCGCGCCATCTCGTCCGCGCCTCAGCCCGCCTTGACGTGCAGGCCGCCATCGACGGGCAGCTCGATGCCGTTGATGTACTTGGCGTCGTCCGAGGCGAGGAACACGGCGGCATGGGCGATGTCCCAGCCATCGCCCATCCGCCCGGTGGGCGACATCGCATGGCGGGCGGCGGCCATCTCCTCCGGCGTGCCGTAGAAGCCGGCGATGTGCTGGTAGATGTGCGGCGTGTCCATCAGGCCGGGCAGGATGGCGTTGGCGCGGATGCCGCGGGCGGCGTACTCGATGGCGATGCCGCGGGTGAACTGGTTCACCGCGCCCTTGGACGCGTAGTAGGCGGAGTAGTTGTACCCGGTCCAGCGGATGGACGCCAAGGAGGAGATGTTGGTGATCACGCCCCGCTTCTGCCGCTCCATGATCGGCAGCACGCATTTGCAGGTCAGGAACATGCTCTTCACGTTGACCGCCATGACGCGGTCCCACACGTCCTCGGCGGTTTCGACCGGGCCGCCCTTGAAAACGATGCCGACGTTGTTATGCAGGATGTCGAGCCGCCCGAAGCGGGCAATGGCGGCGTCCACGGCGGCGGCAACCTCGGCCAGTCGGGTCACGTCCGCCGCGACCGGCAGGGCTTCGCCGCCTTCCGCCTCGATGATCCCTGCGGTGGCCGCCGCGGCGGCGTCCTCGCGGTCCACCGCGACCACCCTGGCCCCGGCCCGGGCATAGGCGACGGCGGC
>CAXTUO010000376.1:0-4579 GCA_964247175.1 uncultured Acetobacteraceae bacterium
CAGCCCGCCGTTGAAGCTGCCCGTCGCGTCGCGGATCATGCCGATCACCCAGGGATTGACGACGCTGGACAGGTTGCCGAGCGCGTTGACCATGGCGATGCCGCCCGCCGCCGCGGTGCCGGACAGCAGCGTGGTCGGCAGTCCCCAGAACACCGGCATGGCGGCGAAAACCCCGAACGCGGTGAAGCATAGCGCCACCATCTTGAGCGCCGGATCGCCGATGGTGGCCGCCGCGAGCAGGCCCGCCACCGAGATTGTCAGCGCCACGTAGTTGGCCAGGCCGCGCCGCCCCGGCCGATCGGCGAAGCGCCCCAGCACGACCATGCCGACCGCCCCGAAGCCGTACGGGATAGCGGCGAGAAAGCTCGCCTCGAGGTTGCTCACCCCGAACTCCCGCAGGATCAGCGGCAGAAAGGTGCTGATGGCGCCGTTGAGGTTGGTCAGGCCGTAATAGCCCAGGCATAGCAGCAGGATCCGCGGGCTGAGCAGTGTCCGCAGCAGCCCGGCATGGCTGCTGGCCTCCCTGTCTTGCCGCTCGGTGGCCAGGCGCGCGACCAGGCGTGCCCGCTCGTCTGCGGTGAGGAACCGTGCCTGCTCCGGCGTGGCCGGCAGGATGAACGGGACCGCCACGGCCAGCACCAGCGCCGGCACCGCCTCCAGCAGGTAGATCCACTGCCAGCCATGCAGCCCCATCACCCCCTCAAGCTCCAGCAACAGCCCCGACAGCGGCGTGCCGAGCACGAGCGCGATGGGAATGCCGGTGAAGAACGCGGCGATGACCCGGCCGCGATAGGCGGCGGGGAACCACAAGGTGATGTAGAAGATGACGCCTGGGACGAACCCCGCCTCCGCCGCGCCCAGCAAGGCCCGCGCGACGTACAGGCTCGGCGCGTCCCACACGAGGGCGTGGGCACCGGAAACCAGCCCCCAGGTGAACATGATCCGCGCGATCCACAGCCGCGCGCCGAACCGGGCGAGGGCAAGGTTGGACGGCAGTTCCAGCAGCACGTAGGGCACGAAGAACACCCCGGCGGCGATGCCGAACGCGGTCATGCTGAGGCCCAGGTCGTGGTTCATGGTCAGCGCGGCGACGCCGACGTTCGAACGGTCCAGCACGGCCACGAAGTAGCTGAACGTCAGCAGCGGCATCAGCCGCCAGGCAAGCTTGCGTACGATGGCGTCATCCGGGTCGGTCACGGGCGTTCTCCCTTTTGCCGCGCGGTGCGCCCACCGTCGGGTCGCCGCATGGTCCTGCTGATGCCGGCATTCCGCCGATACGCTTGCCGGAAACGTTTCCGGACTTGTCGGAGCGGCGGTGCTTCCTGTCAATCGGCGCGGAACAGCGATCGAGGCGGCAAGCGGGGCGGCAGAGCATCGGCACACGCGACGTAGCACGGCGCTGGGGATTTTCGGTCAGCGCGGTGTTGCGCGCCATGAACGGCCGGGCCGACGTGAGCGCCGCGACGCCCACCCTGGTGCGGGAAGCGTCCCTAGCGCTCGGCTACGTCCCCACCAGTCCGGCCGCAGCCTGCGTCAGGGCATGACCGACACGGTGCCGGTGCGGCACCTGCCACCGGATCAGCCGAACTTTGGCGGCCTGATGCGCCGGATCGACGACCGGCCCGTTCCGCAACTGGAAGCGGCTCTTTTGACGACGCCCCGCGGCCACGGCCGTTCAAGCCGGCAACGCCGGCGAGCCGCATCACGCCCGCGCGCGGCGCTTCTGGTTGAGGCTGTCCACCAGCACGGCGCCGAAGATCACCGCGCCCTGGATGAACTGCACCCAGAACGGCTGCACGTTCCACAGGGTCAGCCCGTTGTTGATGAGGCCGATGATGAGCACGCCGAGCAGCGTGCCCAGCATGGACCCCTTGCCGCCGAACAGCGACGCGCCGCCGATCACCACCGCGGCGATCGCGTTCAGCTCCAGCCCCACGCCCGCGATCGGCTGCGCACTGTCGAGCCGCCCGGCCAGCACCACGCCGCCCAGGCCCGAGAGCGCACCCGCGACGACATACACGACGGCCAGCGTGCGCGCGACCGGGATGCCCGCAAGCCGCGCCGCCTCGCGGTTGCCGCCGACCGCGTACACCTCCGCCCCGAACACGGTGCGCGCCAGCACGACCCCGGCCACCAGGAACACGCCGAGCGAGATGAGCGCCGCGACCGGAACCGGGCCGAGGTTGCCGCCGCCGATGTCGTCGAAGGCGTCGGGAAAGCCGAACAGCGTGTTGCCGCCCGTCACGACGAAGGCCAGCCCACGCGCCATCGCGAGCACGGCGAGCGTGACAATGAACGGCGTCATGTTCAGCGCCGTGACCGCGAAGGCGTTGAAGGCGCCGCACAGGGCGCCGAGTCCGATGCCGGCGAGGAAGGAGGGCGCGACACCCCAGCCCGCCTGCAGCGCCAGGCCGCATACGACGCCCGTGAACGCCACGACCGATCCCGTCGAAAGGTCGATGCCCCCCGTGACGATCACGAAGGTCTCGCCGACCGCCACGATGCCGATAAGGGAGCTGGCCAGCAGGATGGAAAGCAGGTTGGCTGTCGTCAGGAACTGCGGCGTCGTGAGCGCAAGCGCCAGCACGATCGCGGCAAAGGCGACCACGATGGTCAACTCGTTCAGCGCATGGCCGACCGCGGCAAGGCCCCGGCGGGGCGCCTCTCCCGTGCCCGCGCTCATCCGAGCGCCGCGAGCTGCATGACCCGTTCCTGGCTGAACTCCGCCCGCCCGACTTCGCCGGCAAGCCGGCCCGCGCGCATCACCAGGATGCGGTCGCACAGGCCCAGCAGCTCCAGCATGTCGGAGGACGCGATCACGACGGCCGCCCCGCCCGCGGCCAGCTCGCCGATCAGGCGGTACACCTCGACCTTGGCGCCCACGTCGATGCCGCGGGTCGGCTCATCGAGCAGGAAAACGCGCGGCCGGGCCTGGAGCGCGCGGGCGAGCACCACCTTCTGCTGGTTGCCGCCCGACAGACCCCCCACGGGCCGGGCGATGCCGGGCGCGCGGATGCGCAGCGCCTCGACCGCCCGACACGCCGCGGCGTTCACCCGCCGGCCTGAAACGAAGGCGCCCCCCCACGCGAGCCGGCCGAGGGTGGACAGCGCCACGTTGTCGCGCAGCGAAAAGGCCAGGATCAGCCCTTCCGCCTTGCGGTCCTCCGGCACGAAGGCGATGCCCGCCGCCATCGCCCGGCGCGGCCCCCATCCTGCCCCGTCGCGTCCCGACACGGCCTGGCCCGCCACGCGGACCCGGCCGGCGGCGCCGGGCAGCGCCCCGAACACCGCCTTCAGCACCTCCGTCCGCCCCGCGCCCACCAGGCCGCCCAGGCCCACGATCTCGCCCGCGCGCACGGCGAAGCCCACGCCCTCGACCCGGCCCGGCACCGAGATCCCCTCGACCTCGAGCAGCGCCGGGCCGAGCGGCACGTCCGCCTTGGGGAACATGGCGGAGATCGGCCGGTCCACCATGGCCTGCACCAGTGCGTCGCGCGTCCAGTCCGCCGCCGCACGCGTCTCGACGGCGTGCCCGTCGCGCAGCACGGCTACCCGGTCGCAGACGGCGAACACCTCCTCAAGGTGGTGGCTGATGAACACGATCCCGACGCCGGCCGCCTTCAGGGCGGCGACGGTGCGGAACAGCACGCGCACCTCGCCTTCGGACAAGGGCGCCGTCGGCTCGTCCATGACGATCACGCGCGCCCGGCGCGACAGGGCGCGGGCGATCTCCACGAGTTGCTGCGCGCCGATGCCGAGGCTGCGCACGGGGCGCCCCGGCGGCAGGTCCAGCCCCACGCGCGCCAGCAGCGCCCGCGCGTCCCGGTCCCGGCGCGCCCGGCGCACCAAGCCGAGCGGCCCCCGGGGCAGGTTGCCCAGGAACAGGTTGTCGGCGATCGAGCGGTCGGGGACCAGGCTCAGCTCCTGGTGGATCACCACGACGCCGGCATCGAGCGCGTCGCGCGGACGCCGGGGCGCGAAAGGCTGGCCGCCAAGCAGGATCGCGCCCGCGTCCGGCCGGTAAACGCCGGCCAGGATCTTCATCAGCGTGCTCTTGCCTGCCCCGTTCTCGCCCACGAGGCCGAGCACCTCACCATCGCCGAGCGAAAGGTCCACGCGGTCCAGCGCGCGCACGCCCGGGAAGCTCTTGGAGATCGCGCGCATGTCCAGCAGGGGCGTCATCGGTGCAGCCCTCTCGCCGTCCCGCGGCTCAGCGGCGCGCGACCTCCTCGCTCCACAGGCCGTACTTCTGCACCTCGGGGCCGCCGATGTTGTCCTTGGTGATGAGGATGTGCGGCCAGAACTGGTGCTTGGGGATGTTCTTGTCGCCGCGCAGGTACTGGTCCACGTAGGCAACGGACTGGGCGGCCATGGTGAGCGGGTTCTGGGACAGCGTCGCGTCCATCTGCCCGTCGCGGATCGCGGCCAGCGCCTGGGCGGTGCCATCGATGCCGATGATGACGATGTGGCCGGCGTCGCCGGCCGGGCGGAAGCGGTTGGCCTGCTTGATGGCGCGGATGGCGCCGACCGCGTTGTCGTCGTTGCCGTTGAACACCGCGTCGATCTGGCTGTTGGCGGC
>CAXTUO010000377.1:0-2637 GCA_964247175.1 uncultured Acetobacteraceae bacterium
GCGGGTAGAGCACCAGCGGCAGCGGCAGCGCAGGGTCCGGGGCGTAGCCGGGCTTTCCGACCCAGGCCAACTGCTCCCGCCAGGCCAGCAGCCCGCGCGGGTCGCCGGCACGGCGCTTGCCGAAGATGACGTCCAGCTCGCCCGCATCGTAGCCCTGGTACAGCACCCGGCTCAGCCCCACCGTGAGCTGCAGGTCCACCGAGCTATGGCGGGCGGCGAAGCGTGCCAGCACTTGGGCCAGCGCGGACAGGGTGTAATCCTCCGACACACCCAAGCGGATGCGGCCGCGCAGCCCGCCGGCCGAGAAGAACCCGTGCAGCCGCTCGTGCGCCTCCACCACCCCGCGGGCGAAACCCATCAGGGACTGCCCATCGGGCGTGAGCGCGACATGGTGCGTGTCCCGCGCCAACAGCGACCGACCGAGCGCCCGCTCCAGCCGTGCGACATGCTGGCTGACGGTGGACTGCCGCACCCCGAGCCGTTGCGCGGCCCCGGTGAAGCTGCCGCCCTCCGCGACGGCCAGGAAGGAGCGCAGCAGGTCAACGTTCAAGGCGGTCATCATGGTCCATAATAGCCGTTATGCCTGCTGCCCGGCCACGGAACGGCTTATGCGAGGTGGCATGTCCAACAGGCAGAGCACCAACCGCATGACCCTGAAAACGCTGCTGGCCCGTGTTGACCGCTATCTGCTGCTGCTGGTCGGCACGGTGGCCCTGGCGGCGATCCTGCCCATGTGGGGCGTCGGCGCCAAGGTTCTCGACATGGCTGTGTTCGGGGCGGTGGCGCTGCTGTTCTTCCTCTACGGCGCGCGCCTGGCGCCGCGTGCCGTGCTCGATGGGCTGCTGCACTGGCGTTTGCAGGCGCTGGTGTTCGCCAGCACCTACGTGCTGTTCCCCATCATCGGCCTGGCCTTGACCGCCGCGCTGCAGCGCTGGCTCGACCCGGCGTTGACCCTGGGCGTCATGTTCGTGTGTGTCCTGCCCTCGACCGTGCAGGCGTCGGTCGCCTTCACCTCCATGGCCGGCGGCAACGTCCCGGCCGCCATGTGCAGCGCGTCCCTGTCCAACCTGTCCGGCATGGTGCTGACGCCGGTGCTGGTCGGGCTGCTGCTGAGCGCGGGCGGCGGCGGGTTCAGCGCCCGCGCGTTCGAGAACGTGGCGTTGCAACTGGTGCTGCCGTTCGTCCTCGGGCAGGCCGCGCGTCCGTTCGTCGGCACTTGGTTGCTGGAACACAATCGTCTGACCTCCGTGGTGGACCGCGGGTCCATCCTGCTGGTGGTGTATGCCGCGTTCCGCGCCGGCATGGTCGCGGGCATATGGCGCCAGGTCGGTTTCCTCGACTTGCTGCTCGTGCTGGCCGCCGATTTGCTGCTCCTGGGAGCGGTACTGCTTGCCAACGTGTGGGCGAGCCGAACCGCCGGGTTCAGCAAGGAGGACGAGATCACCATCGTGTTCTGCGGCAGCAAGAAGAGCATGGTCGGGGGCATCCCGATGGCGAACGTGCTGTTCCCGGGCCATGCCATCGGGCTGATCGTGCTGCCGCTGATGCTGTTCCACCAGACGCAGCTCTTCGCGTGCGCGACGCTGGCCCAGCGATACGCCCGGCGGCTTGCCGGGCCGCCTGCGATAGACCCAGACCGCCTCGCCTCTTCCGGTACGGCTGCAAGTATCCGAACGTGAGACGTGGGAGTGTAGCTGTCCGGCAAACCAATCTAAACGGACAATGGACCGCCACGGCCAACCAAACACCGATTTTGCATTCAGCGCGGCAGCCCAGCAGAGCTACAAAGCCTTCTCCATGAAGATGCTGCGTGGGTCCAAGGCATAATCCCCGAACGGCTTCCGCTCGCGGTAGCCTGAGCGCCGGTAGAGCGCGAGTGCCTCGACGGATGCCGCTCCCGTTTCCAACCGCATGACCTGAATGCCCTCCGCCCATGCCGCGCTCTCAATGGCCTGCAACAAAGCCCGGCCGACGCCTTGACCCCGCAACGGGGCGTCCACGAACATGCGTTGCAGCTCCCCCTCTGTCCGCGAGGTCGGGGCGAAGCCACCGCAGCCGACCGCCTGCCCGCCGAGGCGAGCGACGAAGAAGCGGACACCGCGCAACAGGAGATCGTCTGCACCAAGGCCGAAACGGCTGTCGGTTGGGTAGAGTGCCGCGGACCTCTCGTCCGCTGCCCGTAGCAGGCGTTGGACGGCGTCTTGGTGGAGAGCCTCTTGCATGACGGAGAGCATTGATCCTTACGCTGGTAAGCAGATGCTTTGCTGCACCGTGACAACGCGGGAAGAACATCATGGAACAGGCTGCGCCAGCAGGCACGTTTTTCCGCCGCCGCCCTTCTACATCCGGCTGGGTAGTTGAGTTTGTAAACAGGACGCAATCGGGCCAGACTGCGCCCATGACGAACAGGACCAAGGCCGACCGGGCAGCGCGGCTGCGCGGCTTCTTCGCCCGCTATGTTGCCACAAAGGGCGGCGCCAAGGACCCCCGGATCGAGCAGGCCTTTGCCGCGGTCCCGCGCGAACCCTTCGCCGGCGCCGGGCCGTGGCAGATCAGGGTGCCAGACGGCCCATACATCCCAACGCCGGACGACGACCCGGCCTACCTGTACCAGGACTGGCTAGTGGCACTCGACGC
>CAXTUO010000377.1:2647-4571 GCA_964247175.1 uncultured Acetobacteraceae bacterium
ACATCGGCGAGGCCGGCCTGCATGCGCGCTGCCTGGATGCGTTGGCGCTTCGTGACGGCGATGAGGTGCTGCACGTCGGTGCCGGCGCGGGTTACTACACGGCGGTCATCGCACACCTCGTCGGCCTATCCGGGCGCGTCCACGCCTTTGAGATCGACGCCAACCTGGCCGAGCGCGCCCGGCGCAACCTCGCACACCTGCCGGAGGTGGAGGTGCATGCGCGCTCCGGGATCGGGGACGGCCTGCCGCGAGCGGACGCGGTCTATGTCAATGCGAGCGCCGTAGGGCCGAGCTGGTCCTGGCTTGATGCACTGCGCCCAGGCGGGCGACTTATGTTTCCGCTTCACGCGCCGGGCGGGTACGGGGCCATGCTGCGGGTAACCCGCCCGCCGCATGGGCCGGCATGGCCGGCCACCTTCGTGTCCAGGGCCGGGTTCATCGCCTGCGAGGGCTTGCAGGACCAGGCAGCCGGGCGCCGGCTTGCCGCGGCCTTCGCTGGCGGCGGATGGCAGGAGGTACGCACCTTGCGGACTGACGACGCGCCGGACGGAACCTGCTGGTTCGCGGGCGAGGGCTGGTGGCTTTCGACCGAGGCGGCGGATGACGGGACAATAAGGCTCAGACAGTGAGCATACCCCCGCTTTGTCGCCCACCTGCGCGTCAGCACGACAAGTAGGCCCAATGACCACGAAGCTGCGCAGACTAGCATTACAGTTGCGCATCCCAATAAGACATATTTTCTAGGCTGATATTCTACTACGGGTTCGGTTTGCGATTGGAGACTAGCTTGCTAAGGTCTGACGTTCCAACTTACGCAGGGGATGTGCCGTGGTGCGTGTGCGTATCAGACCTAAACGCAGCCGAAAGACCGCCCGCAAGCGCCTCCGGGTGCAACGTAGGCACGCCAAACTCCAGAAGGGTGGCTAGCACTATAGCTGCTCTAACCCACCAGGACGATACGCACCTGTCGCTTGCGTGCATCAGGCAAGGGCATCGGTCCAAGCTGCTGCGAAAAGGAAGCGTGTCCCCACCCGTAGTAGATTATCAGTCTAGAAAGTGTGTCTTATTGGGATGCGCAACTGTAGGGCTTGTTGAGGATCAGGATTCCCATGAAGTTCTGGGTGTGATTCAAGCTCCGAAAAGAGTTTTCCATGGACCGATTCATTCTGACGGACGCGCAATGGGAGAAGATGCGGTGTTTCTGCCTTGGCAAGCCGACCGACCCCGGCCGGACCGGCGGGGACAACCGGCTGTTTGTTGAGGCGGTGCTGTGGATTGCCCGCACTGGCAGCCCTTGGCGGGACCTGCCGCCCCTGTTCGGCAAATGGAACACGGTGTTCAAGCGGTTCCGCGACTGGGTGAAGGCCGATGTGTTCAAGCGCCTGTTCGACGCCGTGTCGGACGAGCCGGACATGGAATACGCCATGGTTGATGCCACGATCGTCAAGGTTCACCGCCATGGCCAGGGCGCAAAAGGGGGACTGAAAGCCAGGCCATCGGCCGCTCCAGGGGCGGCTTGACGACCAAGATCCTGGCGCTGACCGACGCTTTGGGCAATCTCGTCCGCTTTGTCCTGCTGCCAGGGCAGCGACACGACACGGTCGGCGTCGCCCCGCTGATCCAAGGCGTCGGGTTTGACGCTCTGCTTGCCGACAAGGCGTTCGATGCGAACTGGATTGTTGACGAGTTGGACGAGCGAGGGGCCAGGATCGTCATCTCACAGATGCCGCAGCGCAAGGCGCCGCTGGAGATCGACCGCGAGGTCTACAAATGGCGGCACCTCATCGAGAATTTCTTTTGCAAGCTGAAGGAGTTCAAACGCATCGCCATGCGCAGCGACAAAACCGACACGAGCTTCGAGGCCATGATCTATCTCGGAGCCGCCTTCATCAACTCACGATAGCTGATTCTCAACAGGCCCTAG
>CAXTUO010000378.1:0-4558 GCA_964247175.1 uncultured Acetobacteraceae bacterium
GCCTGGCCGTTCGCCGCCTTCGCCAGCGCGTCCCGCAGCCGCCGCGCCTCGCCCGCGAACACCAAGGGCGGATACTTGGCCAACCGCGCCTCTACGGCCGCCAGCGCGCCCTGGTCGGGGTAGGCCGGCCCTTGCAGCACCTGCCGCGCCCGCCAGCTTGCCGGCGTCCAGACCACCTTCTCCGTCATGCTGCCCGTCCTTTCCGCATGGGCCAGCTTACCACTGTCTCAGGCGGACGCCACCCGGCCGTCCCTAGTCCGCGGCGTCCTGCACGGTCGCCGCGGGCGCCACGCGGGTCACGGTCCGCATGGTCACGAACTCCTCGGCGCTGGTCGGGTGGATGCCGATCGTGCGGTCGAAATCCTGCTTCGTGGCGCCGGCGACCAGCGCCACGCCGATGCCCTGCATCATCTCCGCCACGTCGTCGCCCAGCATGTGCACGCCCATCACCCGCTGGCTCGCCTGGTCCACGATCATCTTCATCAGCGTCTTGCGCGGGCGGCCGGACATGACGTGGCGCATCGGGGTGAAGTGCGCGATGTAGATGTCCATCGCGCCGTGCTGCACCGCCTGCTCCTCCGTCATGCCCACGGTCGCGAGCGGCGGGTTGCTGAACACGGCGGTCGCCACGGGATCGAGCGCCCAGGTGCGCGGACGGCCCGGCCCGAACAGGCGGTCCGCCAGATGATGCCCTTCCGCGATGGCGACGGGCGTGAGGTTCAGCTTGTTGCTCACGTCGCCCAGGGCGAAGATGTGCGGCTGGCTGGTGGCATTGTGGGCATCAACGAGTACGGCACCCCGGCTGTCCGTCGCGACACCCGCGTTCTCCAGGCCGAGACCCGCGGTTTTCGGCACCCGGCCCACGGCGAAGAACACCAAATCGGCCTCGATCACGTGGCCGTTGCTCAGCGTGACGCGCCGGGCGTCGCCGGCCGGCTCGACACGGTGCACCGTCTGGGTCGGGTGCAGGCGGACGCCCTGCTCGGTCAAGCTCTCCGCCAGCCCTTGCCGCAGGTCGTGGTCGAAGCCGCGCAGCGGCAAGGGCTGGCGGAACACGACATCCACGTCGGCGCCCAGGCCGTGGAAGATGTTGGAAAACTCCATGCCGATGTAGCCGCCGCCGACCATCACCACCCGGCGGGGCAAGGCGGGCAGCTCGAAAGCCTGGTCGGAGACGATGCCGAGGTGCATCCCCTCGACCGGCGGCTGGATCGCCGGCATCCCGCCGGTGGCGATGACGATCCGCTCCGCCGTCACCGTTTGCCCGCCCACCTCCAGCGCGTGCGGCCCGGTGAGCACCGCCCGCGCCTCGTGCCGGGTCACGCCGCTGCCGTCCAGCATCCGGGTGTAGATGCCGTTCAGCCGCAGGATTTCCTTGTCCTTGTGCGCGATCAGCGCGGCCCAGTCATGCACGCCGGGCGAGGCGTCCCAGCCGAAGCCGCGCGAGTCCTCGGCCAGGCGCCCGTACTCGGACGCCTGCACCATGATCTTCTTCGGCACGCAGCCGACATTGACGCAGGTGCCGCCCCAGCGTGCCTCCTCGGCGATGCCGACACGCGCCCCGTGCCCGGCGGCGATGCGGGCGCAGCGCACGCCCCCTGACCCGCCGCCGATGACGAACAGGTCGTAGTCATAGGTCGCCATGGGTCAGGTCCCAATCCCGCCAAGGGCCAGGTACTTGATCTCCAGGTAGTCCTCGATCCCGTACTTGCTGCCTTCCCGCCCCAGGCCGCTCGCCTTCACGCCGCCGAACGGCGCCACCTCTGTCGAGATGATGCCCTCGTTGCAGCCGATGATGCCGTATTCCAACCCCTCCGCCACGCGGAAGATGCGGCCCACGTCGCGGGCGTAGAAATAGGCGGCAAGGCCGAACTCGGTGTCGTTGGCCATCTCGATGGCTTCCGCCTCCGTGGAGAAGCGGAACAGCGCCGCCGCCGGGCCGAAGGTTTCCTCGCGGAAGATGTCGGCGGCACGGGGGACCTCGGTCAGGACCGTCGGCTGGAAGAAGAAGCCGCCCAGCTCGTGCCGCGCGCCACCCATCGCCACGCGGGCGCCGCGATCCACGGCGTCCTTGATGTGCGCTTCAACCTTCTCGACGGCTTCGGCGTTGATCATCGGGCCTTGGGTGACGCCTTCCTCCATGCCGTTGCCCACCTTGAGCGCGGCGACGGCAGCCTTGAGCTTTTCGGTGAACGCCTCGTACACCCCGTCCTGCACCAGCAGGCGGTTGGCGCAGACGCAGGTTTGCCCGGCGTTGCGGAACTTGCTGGCGATGGCGCCCACCACGGCGGCGTCCAGGTCGGCGTCGTCGAACACGATGAACGGCGCGTTGCCGCCCAGCTCCATGCTCGCCTTCTTCACCGTGGGCGCGATCTGCGCCAGCAGCTTGGAGCCGACCTCCGTGCTGCCGGTGAAGGTCAGCTTGCGGACCAGGGGATTGCCCGTCAGCTCGCCCCCGGTCTCGCCGCTCGGCCCGGTGATGACGTTGCACACGCCCTTGGGCATCCCGGCGCGCTCCGCCAGCACGGCCAAAGCAAGGGCGGAGAACGGCGTCTGGCTCGCCGGGCGGATCACCCCGGTGCAGCCCGCGGCCCAGCCCGGCCCGGCCTTGCGGGTGATCATCGCGGCCGGGAAGTTCCACGGCGTGATCGCGGCGAACACGCCGATCGGCTCCTTGGTGACGATGATCCGGCGGCCGTGCTGCGGCTGCGGGATGGTGTCGCCATAGACCCGCTTGCCTTCCTCGGCGAACCACTCGATGAAGGACGCGGCATAGGCGATCTCGCCCCGGCTTTCCGCCAGCGGCTTGCCCTGCTCGGCGGTCATGATGACGGCCAGGTCGTCCGTGTTCTCCCCCATCAGCGTGAACAGCCGGCGCAGGATGGCCGAACGCTCCTTGGCCAGGGTGGCCCGCCAGGCCGGGAAGGCGCGGGCGGCAGCCTCGATGGCCTGCCGCGTTTCGGCCGCGCCGAGCGCCGGCACCTCGCCGATCACGGTGCCGGTCGCGGGGTTGCGGACCGGAAGCGTCTTGCCGCTCGCAGCCTGCACCCATTCGCCGTCGATGCAGCAGGCCTGGCGGAACAGGCTGGGGTCCTTGAGCGGGAGCGGCGCGGTCGGGTTCAGCATGGGGATTCCTCCGTTTGGACGGAAGATAAGCGCGTGCGGGCCGGATGTCAGCCGGGGTTAAGGCTCAGCGCCCCTTGCTCCGCGCGGCGCGGAAGGCCGCCGCACGGCCGGGCTTCTCCACCTGATGCGCCCGGCCGAACGCCATCGCGTCCGGCGCCACGTCCGCCGTCACCACGCTGCCGGCCGCGACGAAGCTGCCGTCGCCCAGCGTGACGGGCGCCACCAGCACTGCCGACGTGCCAACGAACACTCCCGCGCCGATGGCCGTGCGGTGCTTGGCGTAGCCGTCATAGTTGCAGGTGATGGTGCCGGCGCCGATGTTGGTGCCGGGTCCAACCGTGCTGTCGCCGAGGTAGCTCAGGTGGTTGGCCTTGGCCCCGGCGCCGAGATGTGTCGCCTTCAGCTCCACGAAGTTGCCGACATGCGCGCCCGGCCCCACCACGGTGCCGGGGCGCAGCCGGGCATACGGGCCGATCAGCGCGCCCGGCCCGACCTCGCAGCCTTCCAGGTGGCTGAACGCGCGGATCTCGGCGCCCGACGCGACGCTCACCTTGGGGCCGAACACCACGTGCGGCTGCACCACCACGTCGGGCGCGAGCACGGTGTCGGCGCTGAGGAACACCGTGTCCGGCGCGGTCAGCGTCGCGCCGCCGTCCATCGCGGCCCGGCGCAGCCAGCCTTGCACCGTCGCCTCCGCCTCCGCCAGTTCGGCGCGGGAGTTGATTCCGCGCAGTTCCTCCGCCGGCGCCTCGACGGCGACGACGCGCTTGCCGTCCGCGCGGGCCAGCGCCACGCAATCCGTGAGGTAGAACTCCCCCGCGGCGCTCGGTTGCACTGCCCGCAGCCAACGGAGCATGTCAGCCGCGGGGGCGCACAGCACGCCGGCGTTGCATAGCCCGACCGCGCGTTCCGCCTCCGTCGCGTCGGCCCACTCCACGATGCGCTCCACCTCGTCGCCATGGGTCAAGACGCGGCCGTAGCGGCCGGGGTCGGCGGGGCGCATCGCCAGCAGGGCCAACGCCGCATCGCTGCCTCGCCGCCGCTCCACCAAGCGCCGCAGCGTTTCGGGCCGGATCAGCGGGTTGTCGGCATACAGCATCGCCACATCGCCGTCGCCGAACTGCGCCGCCGCCTGCAGCGCCGCGTGGGCGGTGCCCAGCCGCTCCGCCTGCACCACCACGGGATGCGGCGCCGCGGCGCGGGCCAGCGCGTCCATGCCCGGGCCGGCCACCACCACGACGCGGTCGAACACTTCCGTGCAGCTTGCGATCAGGTGCTGCAGCATCGGGCGGCCTGCGATGGGGTGCAGCGCCTTCGGCAGCGCGGACTTCATGCGGGTGCCCAGCCCGGCAGCCAGCAGGACAGCAGTTGTTGTCATGCAACGATGGGTAGCGTTCGGCCCGCGCCCATGTCAAAGGCCATGTTGACCCTC
>CAXTUO010000379.1:0-4542 GCA_964247175.1 uncultured Acetobacteraceae bacterium
TGCAAGCCGCCGGGCGACAACGCCCGGATCGCGGCACTATGGGCGCTCAAAGCTCTCGACCGCGATTACCCGATGTCCACACACCATCTTGATGGTTTCCAGTGTGGGCGCGATAGGCGTATGCCGGCTCCATCAGGCCGCTGCCTTGGACGGCGGCGGCGACAAGGCTGCGATCAGTTCCGCCTTCACGGCCTCCGCCCGGTCATTCGGCACCTGGCAGGTTCCGGCGGCTCCATGGCCGCCGCCGCCATAGTTCAGGCACACCGCGCCGACGTTGACGAGGGAGGCGCGGTCGAGGATCGACTTGCCAATCGCAAACACGGTGTTCTGCTTTTGCGCGCCCCACATGACATGGGCCGAGATGTCGCATTCGGGGAACAAGGCGTAGATCATGAAGCGGTTGCCCGCATAGATCACCTCCTCCTCGCGAAGGTCGATGAGCGCGAGCTTGCCGTGGACCGTGGTGCAGCGGCGGAGTTGCGCGGCGAACAGGTCGCGGTGGGCGTTGTAAAGCAGGATGCGCTCCTTCACGTCCGGCAGTTCCAGCACCTCGTCGATCGCATGGCCGCGGCATTGCTCGATCAGGAGCATCATGAGGTCGTAGTTGGACACCCGGAAGTCACGGAACCGGCCCAGCCCGGTTCGGGAATCCATGAGGAAGTTGAGCAGCACCCAGCCTTGGGGGTCGAGGATCTCGTCGCGCGTGAACTGCGCTGAATCGGCCCGATCAACCGCCGCCATAAGGTCGGGGCTGATGCGCGGGAAGGCCTTGGCGCCTCCGTAGTAGTTGTAAACGACGCGCGCCGCGGAGGGAGCGGCAGGATCGATGACGTGGTTGGGATAAATGCGGTCGCCCTTGCGCGACATCTCGCTGGAATGGTGGTCGAAGGTGAGGTGCGAGCCTTCGACATAAGGAAGGTTCGTCACGATGTCGCGTGCGGTGATCGGCACGACGCCGTCCTGCATGTCCTTGGGGTGAACGAACTTGATGTCGTCCACAAGATCAAGCTCGCGCAGCAGCATGCCGCAGACGAGGCCGTCGAAGTCGCTGCGGGTGACGAGGCGGTGCTTTTGAGTCGCCATGATGGATCGCCTATCGAGTTGACCGTCTCGGTTGTATAACATGAAAGGACCATCAACGATCAAGATCGCTATGCGGGATAACCGGAAACGACCGGGATCTCGCGACGGTTCGGGCTGGCTTGCCTGACGGACGGGTCGTGACAAGCGGCTGAGCGGCCTTGCAAGCAGGGTCGAGATGCGGTTCCAAGCCCGGCGATCCCATGCACGGGGCTGCTCCATTCAACATGCTGCCGGAGGCGCGCGTGCTGACCGAGCAATGGCGCGTGCATCACAGCACCGTACGCCCGCACTCGTCACGAGGCTATTGGCCGCCTGCGCCGGAAATCATTGGGTTGGGATCGGCCGCGGCGGTCTGTTCGCGGCGTCCGTGCGACGGTGCCCGCCCCGGAGCCCCCTGCTCCGAGCGCCGTCGCCGCAACGGGACCAGTAACACTTTGTTAGGGGATGCCCTGCTAATCTCGGCGGCGCGCCCGCTCCGGCGGGGCGCTGCCGGCCTGGGCTGTCCCGGCCGCAATGGGCGAGCGCGGCGGGAACATCATGCGGAACTGGTCAGGCACGATCTTGGGGATGGCTGCGGCCGGCGTCTTGTCGGGCCTGGTCGGCCTTGGCGCGGGCACGGGGACGGCAAGCGCCCAGGCGCCCTCGTTGCGGGACGGGTACCGGCGCCCCACGGAGATTCCCTTTCCCGCCAGCAACCCGTACACGCCGGAAAAGGCGGCGCTGGGCAAGGCGCTGTTCTTCGAGCCGCGGTTGTCCGGGGCCGAGAACATGACCTGCTCGTCCTGCCACAACCCGTCCTTCGGCTGGGAAGCGCGCACCGAAACCTCGGTTGGCGCCCAGAACACGCGCCTGCCCCGCCATGCGCCGACGGTGCTCGACACGGCCTGGGTCCGCCCGTTCTTCTGGGACGGACGGGCGCCGTCCGCGGAGGAGCAGGCCAAGGGGCCGATCCAGGCGCCGGCGGAGATGAACCTGCCGCTGGACCAGGCGGTCGCGCGCCTCCGCGCCGTCCCGGGATACCGCGCGCGCTTCGACCGCATCTTCCCCGGCCAGGGCGTGACGGCGGACACCATCGTCGCCGCCATCGCCACGTTTGAGCGGACGGTGGTGTCCTCCTACGCTCCGTTCGACGCCTGGGTGGACGGGGACGAGGAGGCGATCTCCCCTGCGGCGAAGCGCGGCTTCGCCTTGTTCACGGGTCCCGCGGGCTGCTCAAGCTGCCACAGCGGCTGGAACTTCACCGACAACCGGTTCCACGACATCGGCACCTCCACGTCCGACCTGGGGCGCGGCGCGCTGGAGCCCGACAACCCGCTGGCCCGGTATGCCTTCAAGACGCCGTCGCTGCGCGACACGGCGCAGCGCTCGCCTTACATGCACAACGGGATGTTCCCGACGCTGGACGCGGTGGTCGCGCACTACGTCGGCGGCGGCATCGACCGTCCGTCCCGGTCCCCGCTGATGCGCCCGGTCGCCTTGAACCCTTCGGAGTTCCGGGATCTCGTCGCTTTCCTGGGCACGCTGACAGGCGCCAAGCAGGCCGTCACACTTCCCGTGCTGCCGAATTAGGAGCGCCCCCATGCCGATCCTGCATCGCGTTCTCCTGGCCTTCTGCGTCGTGATCGCCATCGGCGGGACGCAGGGCGCCTTGACGGTCCGCAACCTGCGGCAGTTGTCTGCCGGGCTGGACGCCGCGACCTCGGTGCCCATCGCGCAGGTGGACGCGGCCTGGCGGGCCTGGGATGCGTTCCAGGCTGCGGGCCAGGCCTTGTCGGAGGTGCTGGACGGCATCCACGACCAGCCGGACGCGGCGGCCATCGCCCGGTTCCGCGCGGCGGCGGAGCCGATCGACCGCGAGTTGGCGCGCGCCCTGTCCGGCGATGCCAAGGCGGATGGCGCCGCCGCGCGCCTCCCCGGGCTTGTGGGGCAATGGAAGGCCGCGGCGCTGACGCTGCTGGGAGAGGGGACCATGACGGCGATCCCCGCGCCGCACGCCATGGAGAAGCGGGAGCGGGACGTGCGCAACGCCCTGCAGCAGGTGATCGCTGCCGCCCGCGCCCAGGCGGACGCCGCCCGGCGAGCGATGGAGCGCGAGGCAGCGGAAACGGAGCGGTTGGCGGTGGGCTTCGCCTTGACGGCGCTGGTGGTCGGGCTGGGCATCGCCATCCCGTTCGCCTTGGCGTTGACCCGTCCGCTCCGCCGGCTGCGGGACCGCCTGATCGCCATGATGGATGGCGACCTGGACTCCGCCATTCCCAACGGCGCCCGGTCGGACGAGATCGGCGGGATCGCCCGCGCCATGCACATCGTCCGGGACCGGCTGGGCGAGCGCACCCGCTTGCAGGAAGAGGCCGCGGTGATCCACCGCGACGCGGAAGCGCGGCTGCGCGCCACGGAGGCCGCCTTCGTCGCGGCCGGCCAGGACCAAGCCCAAGTGGTGCGGCTGCTTGGCCAGGCCCTGTACGCCATTGCGGAAGGCGACCTGACCGCGCGCATCCCGGCCACGATTCCGGACAAGTACGCGAAGCTCGGCACGGATTTCAACACGGCGGTCGCAAGCATACAATCCACGGTGTCCGCCGTCGCGGCGGCCACCCATCAGCTCAGCGCCGGATCGGAGCGCATGTCGGAGGCCGCGGTGGACCTGTCCCGGCGTTCGGAAACGCAGGCGGCGCGGCTGCAGGAAACGACGGTTTCGCTGCATGGGGTCAGCGACGCCATCCGCGGCACCGCGGCGAGCACGCGCCAGGCCAGCAAGGCGGTGTCCGCTGCCAACGGGGACGCGGACCGCGCGGGGGCGACGATGCAGACCGCCGTTGAGGCCATGTCGCGGATCGCCCAGTCCTCCGCGCAGATCACCCGCATCATCGCCGTGATCGAGGAGATCGCGTTCCAGACCAACATCCTGGCGCTGAACGCGGCCGTGGAGGCGGCGCGGGCGGGCGAGGAGGGCCGGGGTTTCAAGATCGTCGCCGCGGAGGTGCGCGCGTTGGCGGGCCGGGCCAGGGACGCCGCCAAGGAGATCGCAGGACTGATCGGGAAAACGTCGGATGACGTGGGTGCGGGCGTCAAGCTGATCGGCGACACCGGCGACGCCATCGCGATCATCATGGGCCGGGTCGCCGAGATCGACGGGCTGGTTGCCGCCGCTGCCGCCGCCGCGGAAAGCCAGGCGGACAACCTGAAGGACGTCGTCGCGGCGGTGTCGGAGGCGGACCGGGCGACGCAGCAGAATGTGCGCATGGGGGAGCAGTCGGCAGCGTCGGTCCAGGAGGTTCATGACCAGGCGGCGGTCCTGGCCCGGCTGGTCAGCCAGTTCCGGCTCGGCGGCAGTCACGGCAAGAAAGGCGGCCAGGCCGGCAGCGTCGTCCCGTTCGGGCGGCGCGCGGCGGAACCTGCCAACATGGCCTGACAACGGCCAACTGGGGCGCAGGGTCCCAGGGCTCGCCGCGACCGCCG
>CAXTUO010000380.1:0-4542 GCA_964247175.1 uncultured Acetobacteraceae bacterium
ACCCGGCCGAGCCGGACCATCAGCGCCGTGCTGAACAGGTTCAGCGCCACCTTCTGCGCGGTGCCGGCCTTCATGCGGGTGGACCCGGCAATCGGCTCCGCCCCGGTCTCGATCAGGATCGGGTGGTGGGCGGCGGCGAGCAGTGGCGCTCCCGGGCTGTGGGCGATGGCGATGGTGAGCGCCCCGGCGCTCCGGGCTTCTTGCAGGCAGGCCAGGGTGTAGGGCGTGGCGCCGCTGGCGGCGAGGGCCAGCATCACATCGGGCGGACCCAGCCCGGTGCGGGCCACGTCGCGCCGCGCGAGGTCGTCCCGGTCCTCGGCGTTCTCCACCGCCTCGATCAGCGCGGAGTCGCCGCCGGCCATCAGGAACACCAGCCGGTCGCGCGGCCAGGCGAAGGTGGGGGTCAACTCGGCGCCGTCCTGGACGGCGATCCGCCCGGACGTGCCGGCCCCGGCATAGGCGAGGCGCCCGCCGTCCCGGAGGCGCTCGGCCGCAGCATCGGCGGCGGCGGCCAGGGCGGGCAGGGCTGGGCGCACCGCGGCCACGGCCGCCATCTGCCCTTCCAGCAGCGCGTCCAGGATGTCCGGGGACGCCCAGGCATCCATGGCGGCGAAGCGCGCGCTCGTCGCCTCCGTCGCGGGCAGCGGGTCAGACATCAACCTCCTCAACCGTGCGGGCGCGGTCCTGGATGAATTGGTAGCGCAGTTCCGGGCGGCGGCCCATCAGGCTTTCGACCAGCGTGCTGGTGGCGTGGCGGTTCTCGGGCAGGGCCACGACCTTGAGCAGGGTGCGCTTTGCCGGGTCCATGGTGGTTTCCTTCAGCGCCGCGGGCGGCATCTCGCCCAAGCCCTTGAAGCGGCTGACCTCGACCTTGCTGCCGGCCTTGAAGCCGCGCTTCATCTGCCGATCCTTGTCGGCGTCGTCCATGGCGTAAACCGACTTGGCACCCTGGGTCAGGCGATAGAGCGGCGGCTGGGCAAGGTGGACATGCCCGTGCTGCACCAACTCCGGCAGTTCCCGGTAGAAGAACGTCATCAGCAAGGAGGCGATGTGCGCGCCGTCCACGTCGGCGTCCGTCATGATGATGACCCGGCCGTAACGCAGCTTGGCGCGGTCGAACCGGTCGCCCACGCCGCAGCCCAGCGCCTCGATCAGGTCCTTCAATTCCTGGTTCTGCCGCAGCTTGTCGGCGCTGGCGCTGGCGACGTTCAGGATCTTGCCCCGGAGCGGCAGCACCGCCTGGGTGTTGCGGTTGCGCGCCTGCTTGGCGGAGCCGCCGGCGCTGTCGCCTTCCACCAGGAAGATCTCCGTGTCGTCCCGGCTTTCCAGCGTGCAGTCCGCGAGCTTGCCCGGCAGGCGCAGACGCCGGGTCGCGGTCTTGCGGCTGACATCCTTCACCTCGCGGCGGCGCAGGCGCTCCTCCGCGCGCTCGATGACGAAGGTCAGCAAGTTGTCCGCCTGGGCCGGGTTTCCGGCCAGCCAATGGTCGAAGCGGTCGCGCAATGCCGTCTCGACGAGGCGGGTGGCTTCGGGGCTGGTCAGCTTCTCCTTGGTTTGGCCCTGGAACTGCGGATCGCGCACGAAGGCCGACAGCTTGCCCGCCATCTGGCCCAGCAGGTCCTCCGCCGTCACCTGGGCGACCCGGCGGTTGCCGCGCTGCTCGCCCCAGGCGCGCAGGCCTTTCAGCAGCGCCGCGCGGCATCCGGCCTCGTGCGTGCCGCCCTGCGCCGTGGGCACGGTGTTGCAGTAGGAGTGCAGGAAGCCGTCGGCGCCTTCGAGCCAGGCGACCGCCCACTCGACCCGGCCGCCGGTCTTGCCGTCCGCGGTGGCGGGCAAGTCGGCGTCGCCGGCCCACAGCTCCGGCACGGCGCGCGGCAGGTCGCCGATGTCCTCCTGCAAGCTGTCGCGCAAACCACCGGGGAAGTGCAGCAACGCTTCCGCCGGCACGCCATCCTTGCCGGTCAGCAGGGCCGAGTCGCAGGTCCAGCGAATCCGCACGCCGCGGAACAGATAGGCCTTGGACCGGCAAAGGCGGTAAAGCCGGGCCGGGATGAAGGCCAGAGGCCCAAAGATCTCAGGGTCCGGGTGGAAGCGGATGGTGGTGCCCCGCCGGTTCTGCGTCGGCCCAGCATTGACGAGCTTGGTCGCAGGCTTGCCCCGCTGGTAATTCTGCCGCCAAAGGACCCGGTCCCGTGCGACCTCGACCTCCATGGAATCCGACAGGGCGTTGACCACGGAGCTGCCGACGCCATGCAAACCACCGGACGTGGCATAAGCCTTGCCGCCGAACTTGCCGCCCGAGTGCAGCGTGGTCAAGATCACTTCCAACGCGCTCAGGTTCTTGAACTTCGGGTGCGGATCGACCGGGATGCCACGGCCGTTGTCGCGGATCAGCAGCCAATTCCCGGCCTCAAGCGACACGTCGATGGAACTAGCATGGCCGGCGACGGCCTCATCCATCGCGTTATCCAGGATTTCGGCCGCGAGGTGGTGCAACGCGGCCTCGTCGGTGCCGCCGATGTACATGCCGGGGCGCCGGCGCACCGGCTCCAGACCCTCAAGCACCTCGATATCGCGCGCGGAGTAGCTATCGCTGGGTCGGCTGCTGTCCAGCGGCGAAAGCAGATCGTTCATGTTGTGTTCCCGAGTCTGGGGCAAAGCTAATGCTTCGCACCCAGCCGGGCAAGGGTTTCGGCCGGGGGCGGGCCGCGTCCGACGCGGCCCGTGCCATTTTAGTTACGGAACGTGCCGGATGGCTCCTGGGTGTGCGCTTCCAGGAACCAAAGCTGCTTGTCGAGGCCGCGGGACACCTCCGTCAGCAGGTCGGCGGTGTCGGCGTCGCCGGCCTCGTCGGTGTCCTCGATGTTCTTACGGACGGCGTTGGCGCAGGCGGCGTAGCGCTCGATCAGCGCCTTGATGTGGTCGGCGATGGCGTAGATGTCTGTTGGGTAGGGCGGCAGGCTTGTTTCGCGGTTCACTTCTTGAACCGTGCCGCGGGCGGTGCCGCCGAGCTGGGTAATGCGCTCGGCCATCATGTCGGTCCACTCGTCCTGCTCATCGCGGAACTTGTCGAGCATCAGGTGGACCCCGATGAACTGCGGCCCCTTGAGGTTCCAGTGGGCCTGCTTGGTGATCAGGGCCAGGTCGATGCTGTCGGCCATGCGGGCCTGCAGCAGTTCCATCGCCACGGCCTTGGCGTTATTTTTCAGGTCGTTGTTGGTCCTGTGTAGGCGCGCGCCCTGAGTCTGATCCTTGATGTCGCTTGGCTTGTCAGCCATCGCCGTCTCCATGAATTGTGTGAGGCGGGTCAACGCGCGGGGCCGGGTTGCGTTGCCAGGAACGCTGCGCCTCGGACTGCCGCTCCGGGTGAGTGCCCCATGGATCGGCATGATGCCCAGCCCATCGGCATAGACGGAAACCTGGGCCGAATTCGGGGTGCGCGTCATGGCGGAACAAATCGATCACCCCACCCGCGCGCCCTTTTTGGCAGCCGAGTTTTTCGTGCAATGCCAGGCTCTTCACGCACAGCCTGCCGTGGAGGAAGATGGACGGCGTCTTGGTGGAGAATGTCATGGCTTCTGGCACAAAGAGCTTGTTCGGCAAGGTGGCGCTCGTCACCGGCTCTACGAGCGGTATCGGTTTGGGCATCGCTCGCTGTCTCGGCGGCCAGGGAGCCGACCTGATGCTGAATGGGTTCGGTGAGGCCGGGGCGATCGAGGCGCTCCGGGCGGAGTTGGCGCGGGACTTGGACGTGCGGGTCGGGTATGACGCCGCCGACATGTCGCAGCCCGCACAGATCGCCGGGTTGGTGCGGCGGACAGAGGCGACGCTGGGCGGGCTGGACATCCTGGTGAACAACGCCGGCATTCAACACACGGCGGAGATCAAGGACTTCCCGGCGGAGCGTTGGGACGCGGTCATCGCGATCAACCTTTCGGCTGCGTTCCATGCCATGCAGGCGGCGATCCCCGGCATGACCGGAAAGGGCTGGGGCCGCATCGTCAACATCGCTTCGGCGCACGGGCTGGTGGGCAGCGCGCAGAAGTCTGCCTACGTCGCGGCGAAGCACGGCTTGGTTGGGCTGACAAAGGTTGCGGCCATCGAGCTGGCGAACACCGGGGTGACGGTCAACGCGGTCTGCCCCGGCTGGGTGCTGACGCCTTTGGTGCAGGCGCAACTCGACGCAAAGGCGGCTCGCGAAGGCTTGGGCATCGAGGCGGTGAAGCACGCTTTGCTGACGGAGAAGCAACCGATGGCGCAGTTCACCACGCCGGAGGGCATTGGCGGGCTGGTGGTGTTCCTTTGCTCCGACCCGGCGCAGACCATCACAGGCGCGCCGTTGTCCATCGACGGGGGCTGGGTCGCAATGTGACGGGGTGGACGGCGTCGCGAGAAAGCTGACGTTCTTGGCCGTTGAAAACATGGGGTTTTGCACCGCTATGGGATGATATGGCGGTTTTTGGTGTCATTCCCCGCTTGACCTTTGGTGTGTGTCCTTCTATTTCACGCTGGCTGATGCGGGATTGGCCTTGCTGGTTGGTT
>CAXTUO010000381.1:0-4536 GCA_964247175.1 uncultured Acetobacteraceae bacterium
CTGACGGCGGCGATGGCGACGGCGCCGCGCGGGCAGGTCGGGCTGACGCTCGGCATCTGGGGCGCGGTGCAGGCCTCGGCCGCGGGCGGCGCCGTGGCGCTCAGCGGCCTGGTGCGCGACGGCGTCTCGGTGCTCGCGGACCGGGGCGCGCTGGGCGTCACGCTGGTCCACCCGGCCACCGGCTACGTCGCGGTTTACGCGATCGAGATCGCCTTGCTGTTCGTGACCCTCATCGCCATCGGCCCGCTGGTCCGCTTGGACCGTTCCAGCGGGCCGGTCGCCTTTGCGTAAGCCTGTTCTCCGCTCGAACCCCTGACCGTTGAGGCTCTCCATGCAAACCGGCGCATTGACCAGCTACATCGACGTGGCCCAATTGACGCTTTATGCGTTCTGGCTGTTCTTCGCCGGGCTGATCTACTACTTGCTCCGGGAGAACAAGCGGGAAGGCTACCCCATGAAGCCCGACCGCGAGGGCTTCCGCGCGGAAGGCTGGCCCGGCGTGCCGCCGCCCAAGACCTTTATCCTGGCCGATGGCAACACCCGGCTGTCGCCGCGGGAGGAGCCGGCGGAGACGGTGAACGCCGTGCCCACCGCCAACTGGGAAGGCGCGGCCCGGCAACCGACCGGCAACCCGATGCTGGGCGGGATCGGCCCCGGCGCCTACGCCCAGAACCGGCCGGACGAGCCGGACCACACCTTCGACGACGCCCTGCCGAAGATCGTCCCGCTGCGCGCCGCGCCGGAATTCTGGGTGGCGACCGAGGACCCGGACCCCCGCGGCATGCAGGTGTTCGGGGCCGACTGGGTTTATGCCGGCCGGATCGTGGATTGCTGGATCGACCGCTCGGAGGTGGTGATCCGCTACTTCGAGGTCGAACTGGAGGGCGGTGGCGACCATGTCCTGCTGCCGCAGACCTACGCGAAGATCAACAGGAAGACCCGGCAGGTTAAGGTCAATGCCATCTTGGGCGCGCAGTTCCACGACGTGCCGCGGCTGCAGAACGCCGAGACGATCACCTTGCTGGAGGAGGAGAAGCTCGTCGGCTACTACGCCGGCGGCCTGATGTACGCGACGCCCACCCGTTTGGGGCCGATCCTGTGAGCGCCGCCGCCATGCCAGACGGCGCGCGCCTGCCGCGCGGCTTGCCGGGACGGCTGCCCGACGGGGAGCGGCTGCTGTGGCAGGGCACGCCGGACTGGCGGGTGCTGGCCCGGCGGGCGTTTCACATCCGGGGCCTCGCCATCTATTTCGGCGTGATCGTCGCGTTCTGCTTCGGCTCTGCGGCGCTGGGCGGCAAGCCGCTGGCCGACGCCGCCCTGTCCGCAGGCGAGCTGGCGGGGGTGGCGCTGGTGCCGGTCGCGTTCCTGGCTGCCTACGCCTGGGCGGTCAGCCGGGCCACGGTTTACAGCATCACCAACCGCCGGGTCGTGATCCAATTGGGCCTCGCTTTGCCCATGACGATCAACCTGCCGTTCGGGACGATCGAGACGGCGGCGCTGAAGGGGCGTGAAAATGGCTTTGGCGACATATCGCTCTTGCTCAACGCCGGGGACAAGATAGCTTACCTCGTACTATGGCCGCACGCCCGGCCGTGGCGGCTGGCGCGGCCGGAGCCGATGCTGCGGGCCGTTCCGGACGCCGGGCGGGTGGGACAACTGCTAGCGCGGGCGCTGGCGGCCTCGGCTGACATGCCGGTGCCGGTGACGCCCGAGGCACAGCCGGGCCATGCCGCCGCCGGGTCCCAGGAGCCGGTGGCGGCTTAAGAAGAACGCCTGAGTAGGGAGGCTTGCCTTGACCACCACCCCGTCCCCGTTCCCGCGCGCCTTGCGGTTCGGCATCTTCGCCGCCGTGGGCCTGTCGCTTGTCCTCGCGGCGACCGGGCGCATGACCCACATCGGCGCGGTGCAGGCGACGGGAACCCTGGTGGCCGCCCGCGACCTTGACTTCGCCGACGGCATCGACGGCTCGGTGATCGTGACGGACGCGCGGGACGGGTCGCCGGTCCAGGTGTTCACCGGGGAAAGCGGCTTCCTGCGCGGCACGATGCGCGGCATGGCGCGCACCCGGAAAAGCGAGGGCGTCGGGCCGCAGGACCCGTTCCGCCTTTCGGCCTGGAGCGACGGGCGCCTGACCCTCGACGACCCGGCGACCGCGCGGCACATCGAGCTGCAGGCGTTCGGCTCCACCAACACGGAGGTGTTCGCCCAGCTCCTGACGGCGCACGGGGGCACGCGATGAGGCGCGCGAAGGCCGGGGGCTGGCTGCTGGGCGGCGAGACCGTCGAGGTTGTTTGCGACGTGGACATCGAGCAGACCCCGCTCTCCTTCCACGCCCACGCCGTCCCGGACGGCATCGACATCCGGCCCGGCGACAGCGTGCAGGTGCACGGCGTGCCGTCCGGGATCGATTTCGGCGACGCCGTGACCTGCCGCTGCCCCGCGACCGTCACCCGGGCCGGGGCGCTGACGCGGTGGTGGACCGAGCTCGCCGCCATGTTCGAACTGACGGAACTCTACGAAGTCGGCTTCTTGCCGAAGGAGAGCTGAGCCATGGCCACCCTGACCGCCCCCGCCCCGAACGAGACCACGCGCCAGGCGCAGCAGGACACGGTGCTCAGCCCGCGCTTCTACACCACCGACTTCGCCGCCATGGAGCGCATCGACGTGAGCGGCGTGCGGGCCGAATGGGACCAGCTCATCGCGGAACTGCGCGCCGACACCAACAAGGGCCACTTCATCCGCAACGAGAAGTTCGACGTGGACCTCTCGACCTTGCCGCCCGACCTGCGGGAGGAATTCCTGGAATTCCTGGTCAGCTCCGTCACCGCGGAGTTCTCCGGCTGCGTGCTGTATGCCGAGATCAAGAAGCGCATCAAGCACGGCGACATCCATGACCTGTTCAACTTCATGACGCGGGACGAAGCGCGGCACGCCGGGTTCATCAACGACACGCTCAAGGATTTCGGCGTGGGCGTGGACCTCAGCTTTCTCACCAAGGTCAAGAAATACACCTACTTCCGGCCCAAGTTCGTGTTCTACGCCACCTACCTGTCGGAGAAGATCGGCTACGCCCGCTACATCACCATCTTCCGCCACCTGGAGCGCCACCCCGAGCGCATGTTCCACCCGATCTTCGGCTGGTTCGAGCAATGGTGCGCCGATGAGTTCCGCCACGGCGAGGCGTTCGCCCTGTTGATGCGCGCCGACCCCAAGGTGCTGACCGGCTTCAACAAGCTGTGGATACGGTTCTTCCTGCTCGCGGTGTTCGCCACGATGTACGTGCGCGACCATGCGCGCCCGGTGTTCCACGCGGCGCTCGGCGTCGATCCCACCGACTACGACTTCCGGGTGTTCCGCATCACCACCGAGATCTGCAGGCAGGTGTTCCCGGTGTCGCTGGACCTCGACCATCCCGGCTTCGCCCGTGGGCTTGAGCGGTTGCGCGCCATCACCGTGGCCAAGGGCGCGGCCCGGCGCCAGGGCGGCGTGATGGGCCGTGTCAAGGGCGCGGCACTCACCGCGGCGGCGGCGGCGGCGTTTGCGCGGCTTTACCTGATCCCTCCCAAGAGCAACGCGACGCCGGAGCAGGTCCGGCTGGTCCCCGCCTGGTAGCGGCGTCCGCCATGCCCTCCTGGGTCGGCCCGGCGTCCTACGCGCTGTTCGTCTGGTGGTTCAGCACCGGGCTGATCATCTGGCTGGACAACCTGCACCCGCGCACCTTCCGCTGGAGCATGTCGGCCGGCACGGCGCTGTTTGGCGTCGCGCTGTGGCAGCTAGGTGCTGTGGCTTCGGACGGCTCGGTCTGGGGCGCCTACGCCGCCTTCACCTGGGCCGTGCTGGCCTGGGGCTGGCAGGAGATGGGCTTCTTCATGGGCTACGTCACCGGCCCGCGCCGGGTCGGCAGCCCGCCCGGCGTCAGCGAGTGGCGGCGCTTCGTGCACGGCGTCAACGCCTGCCTTTACCATGAGCTTGCCATCATCGCGACCGCCGCGGGCATCGCCTATGCCACCTGGGGCGGCGTGAACCAGGTTGGCGCCTGGACCTTCTACGTGCTGTGGGCCATGCGGGCCAGCGCCAAGCTCAACTTCTTCCTGGGCGTGCTGAACCTGGGCGAGCAGTTCATCCCTCCCCATCTCACCTACCTCGGCAGCTACCTGCGCCGCCGCCCGATGAACGCGCTGTTCCCGGTGTCCGTGACCCTGGGCACCGTGGGCCTGGTTGTCCTGATGCAGCGTGCCGCCTTGCCTGACCTCAGCGACGCTGCCTCGGCCGGGCTGACCTTTGTCATCGTCATCCTGGCCCTTGCGGTCATCGAGCACTGGGTTCTTATCTTGCCGATACCATTTGACAAGCTGTGGAATTGGGTGCTGACGCATCGGCGGCCCGCCCTGCCGAAGACCGATCGCCCCCGCCCCGCCGCTGCCGCAACCTCCTGACGGGATTTGGAGTCGCCGATGGATTACGAACGGTTCTTCCGCCGTGAGCTTGACACCCTGCGGCAGGGCGGCAACTACCGCGTGTTCGCCGACCTGCAGC
>CAXTUO010000382.1:0-4526 GCA_964247175.1 uncultured Acetobacteraceae bacterium
CCGCCGTCCCCGCATCCCGCGCCGGTGCAAAGGGATGCCGGAGCTGCCCGATGAAATCCGTGGGTCGAAAGGTCCGGCTTGCGCCACCAAGGCGGCGCCTTATTGCATGCCGCCGCCAGCGTGGAGAGCAGCGTGAAGACCACGGCCAGCACGGCCATGTTGCGCAGAACCGGCCAGGTGGCGGCGGCAAGCGGGGCAAGGATCGTCTGGATGACCGGCATGGCGGGACCCGTTCACCCGGCCACGCGGCCGGTCGCCGCGCGGATTTGCGCCACGGCCGCATCAACCTTGAGCGCCATCATGGCGTCGCCCCGGGCGACCGTCGAACGGCGCGGGTCGCCGATCACGCCGAGGCCCGCGAATGACGACACGCTTGCGGGCAGGCGCGACAGATCGACGCCGCCGGGGCGGACGGCCATCAGTTCCGAGGTGTCGGAGAGGGTGGCGTGCTCGCCGATGGCGGCGTCGGTCTCGCCTTGCGCCCGCAGGAAGGCCGTTTCCGCGGCGTCGGCGTAGTAGGAGTCGACGGCCAGGACGTGCGGCCGCCCGCCCCACTCGGCGTCCAGCTTGGCGGCGGCGTCCGCTTGTGCTGCGACCGAGGGGCCATGGTCGGCGATGAAGCAGACCGTCCGGAACCCGGCCAGCTTGAGGCTGCGGGCGACGCCTTCAAGCACGGCCGCGAACACGGGGGCGGGCACGCCCATCGTTCCCGGATACGCCAGGTTGCCCGTCGGCGGGTCGTAGCCGCCCTGGGGCACGTACGAGATGACGGGCGCCACCAGGGCGTCCCCAAGCTCGGCGGCGATGCGGCGCGCGGCCCAGGCGACGATGTAGTCATGCTTGCCGATGACCATGTGCGGGCCGTTCTGCTCCAGCCCGCCGCTCGGCACGATCACCGTATCGACCCCGGCCTGGACGGCGTCGCGCACCTCCACCCACGTCATGTCGGCGATCTCCCGCGTCACCGACAAGGCGCGGGCCGGCCGCCGCCGCGCCGAGGGCGCCCGCCCCGGCCAAAGCAAGGCAGCGCCGCCGTATCGAAGAGCCAGGTGCGGGTGGGGTGGTCATGGATGGGTTGCCCGTCTCCCTGGCCGCCCGGCTCAAACGCAAGGCGGCCTCTACGTTACGAAATCGCAAAGTTCGTAGCACAATCCATTGCTGACGCCCACCATTTTCCCCCGGTTTCAAACCGGAATGGGTGGGGTACGGATGTTGCCGCCCCGTCTGCACGAGGGCACGATAACGGCCGGACGTGACGCGCAGGAGGCCCCCTTGCTGACCACCCAGCAGAAGACACTACGAAAGTTCTGGTACGCCACGGTCCGCCTGGACGCGCTGCAAGACGGCCCGTTGCCGTTCCGCGTGATGGGCGAGGACATCGTGCTGTTCCTGGGGCCGGACGGGCAGCCCGCGGCGCTGGCGGACCGGTGCTGCCACCGCACGGCCAAGCTGTCGAAGGGCTGGGTGGACGAGGGATCCGCCACATCATCATCAACTGCGCGACGCCCATCAGCGACGGGCGCATCCAGCTCATGCAGCTGCTGCACCGCAACGACACGGAAGCGGACTGCCCGGCGGAGATGCTGGTCGAATGGGACCGCGCCATCATCACGGAGGACCGGGAGGTGCTGGAAAGCACCAGCCCCGACGCCATCCTGGACGTGGGCCGCCGGGTCGAGCAGCACATGCCGTCCGACCGCCCGGGCATGCTCATGCGCCGCCGCCTGCTGGAGCTGCTGCGCGAGCACGGCGAGGAGGAGGTGACGCGCGCTTATGCCTGACCCGTTCATGGCGCTGCCGGCGTCGCCGCAACTGCTGCTCCGCCGCGCCCGCGTGCCGCGCTGCTTCCTGGACGCGCCGCCCGACAGCGCGCCCGAGCTGATTTCCTGTGACATCCGCATCGCTGGGGGCGTCATCGCGGCCATCGGCCCGTCGCTGGACCCGTCCGGCGACCCGGCGGCGGACCTCGCGGGCGGCATCGTGTTCCCGGGCTTCGTGGACATGCACACCCACATCGACAAGGGCCACACCTGGCCGCGCGCCTCCAACCGGGACGGCACCCACGGCGCGGCGCTGGCCGCGGTGAAGGCGGACCGGGAAGCCAATTGGAGTGCGGAGGACGTGGCGGCGCGGGCCGGGTTCAGCCTGCGCTGCGCCTATGCCCACGGCACGGTGGCGCTCCGCACCCATCTGGACAGCCTGGGCGATCAGCTCGACATCTCCTGGCCGGTGTTCAAGGCGCTGCGGGCCGAGTGGGCCGGGCGCATCGCACTGCAGGCCGTGGCCCTCGTGGGGCTCGCGGCCTACGGCACCCCGTTCTGCGAGCGGATGGCGGACGTGGTGGCGGAGGCGGGCGGCCTGCTCGGCGGGTCCGGCGCGCTGGAGCCGGATGCGCCGGCCTTGATCCGCCGGGTGTTCGACCTGGCGACCGACCGGAATCTCGACATCGACCTCCATGTGGACGAGACCGGCGACCCGGCGGCCCACACCCTGCGCCTGATCGCCGAGGAGGCCATCCGCCGCCGCTACGCCGGGCGCGTCACCTGCGGGCATTGCTGCAGCCTGGCGGCGCAGGACCCGGCGGAGGCGCGGGAAACAATCGCGCTGGTGGCCGACGCCGGGCTGACGGTGGTCAGCCTGCCGATGGTGAACCTGTTTTTGCAGGGCCGCCGTGCCTCGGCGACACCGACCTGGCGCGGGGTGACGCTGCTGCATGAGCTGCGCGCTGCCGGGGTGCGCGTGGCGGTGGCCAGCGACAACACGCGGGACCCGTTCTACGGCTTCGGCGACCTGGACATGGCGGAGGTGTTCCGGGAAGCGGTCCGCATCGGCCATCTCGACATGCCCGTGGGCGACTGGCCGGCGGCGGCCGTCTCGTCGCCCGCGGCGGCGATGGGGGTGCCGGGCGGGCGGGTGCGGGCGGGGGAGGCGGCGGACCTCGTGCTGTTCTCCGCCCGCAGCTACAGCGAGCTGCTGTCCCGTCCCCAGGCCGACCGGATCGTGCTGCGGGCGGGGCGGGCCATTGACGCCGCGCCGCCGTCCTACCGCGAGCTGGACGCGCTGTTTCCTGGGGTGGACGTTTAGGCCGTCCGGCTTTTGCGCTTGCGTCCCCGCGGCCGATGCCCTGCGATGGCGCCATGACCCAATCCCCCGCGCTGTGGCTCCGCAATCCCCTGGCCGTGCTCGGCGACGCGCCGGGCGGGATCGTCGTCGAGGGCGGGCGCATCGTCGAACTCCTGGCCGCGGGCGCCGCGCCGGGCCAGCCCGCGGAAGCCTTCGACGCCAGCCGGCACGTCGTGCTGCCCGGCCTCATCAACACCCACCACCACTTCTACCAGACCCTGACCCGGTGCTTCCCCACTGCGCTGGACCGCACCCTGTTCGGCTGGCTGCAGGCGCTCTACCCGGTCTGGGCGCGGCTGACGCCGGAGGCGCTGGACGCCGCCGTGACCGTCGCGATGGCCGAGCTGCTGCTGTCGGGCTGCACCACCACGACCGACCACCATTACGTGTTCCCGCCGGGGCTGGAGGACGCCATCGCCATCGAGGCCGCGGCGGCGGGGCGCCTCGGCCTGCGCGCCGTGCTCACCCGCGGCTCCATGGACCTGTCGCAGCGGGACGGCGGCCTGCCGCCCGACAGCGTGGTGCAGGACGCCGATGCCATCCTGGACGACAGCAGCCGCCTGATCGACCGCCTGCACGACCCGGCGCCGCACGCCATGCTGCAGATCGCGCTCGCCCCGTGCTCCCCCTTTTCCGTCACCACGCGGCTGATGCGGGACACGGCGGCCTTGGCGGACAAGCGGGGCGTGCGGCTGCACACCCATTTGGCCGAAACGGTGGACGAGGCTGCGTTCTGCCAAGACCGCTTCGGCTGCACGCCGCTCGACTACCTGGAGGATTGCGGCTGGCTGCGCCCGGGCACCTGGCTGGCCCACGGCATCCATTTCGGCACCGAGGAGATCGCGCGGCTCGGGCGTGCCCGGGTCGGGGTGACGCATTGCCCTTGCAGCAACCAGTTGCTGGCCTCCGGCACCTGCCCGGTCTGCGCGCTGGAGGCGGCCGGCGTGCCGGTCGGGCTGGGGGTGGACGGCTCGTCCTCGAACGACGGGTCGAACCTGATGCAGGAGGTGCGGGCGGCGTTCCTGCTGCAGCGCGGGGCGAACGGCATCGGCGCGGTGAGCCACCGCGACGCCCTGCGCTGGGCCACGGAAGGCAGCGCCGACTGCATCGGCCGGCCGGAGCTGGGGCGCATCGCGGTGGGCGCGGCGGCGGACCTGGCGCTGTTCACGCTGGACGAGCTGCGGTTCTCCGGCGCGGGGGACCCGTTGGCGGCGGTGGTGGTCTGCGGGGCGTCCCGGGCGGACCGGGTGATGGTGGCCGGGCGCTGGGTGGTGGAAGATGGCTCTATCCCGGGGCTGGACGTGGCCGGGTTGATGCGTCGGCACGGGGAGGCTGCACGGCGGCTTGCGGCTGGGTAGCGGTTCCGCCCACACATTAGGCGTTCCCGCTGGTCCGAACTCAGA